>JBIJCY010000163.1:0-6581 GCA_044344385.1 Rhodocyclaceae bacterium
AGCATGAATCATCAGCGAGCCGTAGAAAACCGCCGATGATGGCGTCGGCCCCTCAAGCGCCCGTGCGATCCACGGCGAGAAAGGCAACTGCGCCGATTTGGCCAGCGCGGCAACGACCAGACCAAACACCAGCAAGCGCACGGTCACCGTCGCCAGGCTGCCATCACCGGCCAATCCGGGCCACTCGGTCGTTCCCACCGACCACACGGCGAGACCGATGCCGAGCAGAAATCCGGCATCGCCGATACGGTTGGTCAGGAAGGCGAACAGCGCATTGGCGGTTGCTTGCGGACGGTGCCAGGCGTAGCCGATGAGTACCCACGAACTGAAGCCGCACAATTCCCAGCCGGTGAAAACGAGCACCAGATTGCCGCCCAGCACAATCAGCAACATGCCGCAAAGAAACAGGCTCATCGCAAGAAAATACCGGCGGTAGCCCGGCTCGCGATGCAGATAGGTCGTCGAAAAACGCAGGACAATCCAGCCGATCAGCGCGACCAGCGTCGCGACACTCAAGCTGGTGCTGTCAACAATGAACGACAGGCGTACCGGTACCGAACTCAGCGCCAGCCAGTGACCGGTAACAAGATAGCCCGGCAGCGCAATGCCCAGCGCCGACAAGTCGAAGACCAGCAAGAGCAGCAGTACGCCGAGCGCGGCACCGCTCGCCAAACCGGCGATATACGGCTCTTGCGCGTCTGAGGTCTGCCGCCTCGCCAGCAGATGCAAGCCGATCAGCGCGGCTGCCAGTAGCGGCAACAGCGGTGCCAGCCAGACCAGATGGACGGTGGCTGCCAGGGCAGGCAACAGGCAATCGAGCGTGCTCATGGCCCCACCGCCAGTGGTCGCCGCAACAGGACGGGAGGCAGCGGCTCGCTCTGCCCACTGAACCAGTCGAGTGAGCGCTCGACTTCCGCCAAGGGTTGCTGTGTCGTATCGTCAGGATCAGCGCCGCTTTCGCTCCAGACTTGCCAGCCTTGCGCCGGATCAAAAAGCTGAATCTCTGCGCTCTCCGGGTGTTTGGCAGCGAGCACGATCCAGCCGTTGCCAATCAACTCCTGCAGCGCCGGCTGACGCTGATAGAGTGCGCTGAGCACATCGGTCGTCTGTTCGACTACGACGAGCAAACGCATCGCTTCGTGGATTTCGATCATCTGCTGCGGTAACCCGGTGCGCAGATCGGAATTGGCGCCCTCCATTACACCGAGCAGGCCGGCCAGGTTGTGCATGACTTTGGTGCCGCAACCAAAACCTTCGTTATCGACGGTCGAAAAATAATATTCGAGACTGATCCCCGCGCCGACCGGACCGGCTGTCAGCAGAGTCGCTTCGAGGATGCGGCCGTCGGCGTCCTGTACCGGGTCGTAGGAAATAAGAAAAACGCGCCGGTCAAAAAAAACGCCGCGGCTCATCGCACGACGGCCGATAAAAGCCGCTGCGATTGTGGCATGACCAAGCTCCGGCCGCGGCTGGGCAATGTCATGACGCCGGTTGACCAGATGCCGTAGTCCTTTTTCCGGTGAAGGCTTGCGCGGCGCCGAGGCAAAACGGCGGCAACGTTCGACGGCATACAGACGCAAGGCCTCGGTGGTATCGCGGCGCAGATCGGCCAGCGCTTGTCGGTGACTCTGCGGGACGGCATCGGAATCAGAATCGTACCAGTCGACCGCTTCGTCACAGGTGTTGTGTTCGGCGCCGACAAACCAGGTCGATGGCGTGATGACAATGCCCCGCACGGCAAGCAGTGCGCGCACTTCCGGCCGGTTGGCCAGTGCCGCAAAAACGCGTGCGTTGGCGCCGCCGTGACGCCCTGAGCAGGCGCCGCAATCATAGGCAGCAAGGTGGGGATTGTTCGGGCTGTTCGAGCCATGCCCGACGATCACCACCAGTGGTGCGAAGTTGGCGGTCAGCCCGATGGCACGCAGAAAGCCGTTGACCCGTTCGACCTGTTCCAGCTCGCTAAAACCCACCCGTGGTGCGTCAGCGCTGGCCGTGCGTGCCGCTTCTGCAGGGTCGGCAGTGAGTGCCAGCGCGCCCGGCACGGATGGGTCGAAAGCGCCGAGCAGACTTCCTTGCAGCGCAGCGAGCCGCGCCGGCGCCAACGTGCGCAAGAGCAAGCCAGCCAGCGCAAAGGGGGCTGCCAGCGTGGTCAGCAGCGGCGACTGCAACAAGCCGCGCCGGCTGCCCTGATGCAGGCGTTCGCGCCACGTGAGCAGCCAGCCACGTCGCCGTTGATGAATGGCTTGCGCCGTTTCAGTGCCTGGCGCCACCTGTTCGTACAAGGCGTTTTGCGGGCGAACAATGATCGGGCACAGGGCGCTTGGCGAGGCATCATCAAGCCCCTGCCAGAGGATCGGCACACCGAAAAATCCCGCGGCACCGAAGGTCTCGACGGCCGGGTTGAATTCTTCAATGTGCCGGCGCGCCCCTTCCTCCCGGTCGTCCATGCAGAACACCATTTGCGCCGCAATCCGGCGCGACGAATGCTTTGCGTAGTTAAGCGAGCGATCGTGATTGGCCGCCAACGCCGAAAATATCTGCTGCCGGTAGTGGTGCTCGTAAGCCAGCAGCCATGCGTGGCCGCGCTGGTCGATATCAAACGACGCGAGGGTTTGCAGCAAGGCACTGGCGCCGGCATGACCGATTTCGCGTAATTCGCGGCCACAGAGGCCAAGCTGCTGGGCTAGCCGGAAGAGCGGCCAGGCTGCTACACCACTGGCCTTTGCTGCGGCCTCGCGGGTGCCCTGTCCGCTGCTCAGACGTTGCGCAAAGTGTTCCCACTCATCAATTTTTTCACTGGCTGACGCCCCCATTCGCGGCCCGACGACATCCTGCAGATCTTCCGGCAACTGCCCCCCGGCGCAGGCGTGGCGCACCCAGAGCTCGGCCGGATGGCAAAGGAAATAGTCGCCCAGTTCCGACAGCAATAGAGGCAGTTTCCAGACCCGGTTGACCAGATGTTCAGCATACAAACGCTCAAGAACCAGCCGTACTGCCAGATAATCGAGCATCGCTACCGGCGGCTCTCCGGCCTGACTGAGCCCTGGCTTGCCGGCGCGTAGCTGGCGCTGCAGGAACATTCCCGACCAACCCGGCAACTCCAGCGCCAGTCGTTCTACATAAGCGCACCAGTGCGACTCATCCGGCCCGAGACGACCCAGTTCCTCAGCGATGACCTGCAACGGATCAGCGGGCAGGCAGTCGATCTCGCCTCGCGCATTCGGCAAATCATCCAGCCCCCAACTCAGGTCAAGCCCGGCACTGAGCCGCCAAGCTGCGAAGAAACCCTGCTCGCGCGCCGGATTGCGCCAGGCCGCCAGCCCCTGATCAAGGTGCGCGGCCAGATGGCGGATCAGCGTCGGCCGCAAGGCCTGACGCACGTCTTCGCCGGTCAGTTGGGCGAGCAGCGCGCCCAGTGTCCAGTCACTGCCAAGTCGCGCAACCATCCCCTGCCACAGCTTGGCGGCCTCTTTCTCCCAGGGCGGCACGACACGCCGTTCTTCTTCCCAGAAATCATCAAACAGATGACTGACGGCATCCCTCGGGTTGGCCGCAGGCGCGCCTGATTCGAGCACTTCGCAAGCCGCGGCCCACAAATCGGCAACGACAGCCGCTTCCGGAACAAGCCCGCCGGCTGCTGCAGCGGCCAGCAAACGTTGCCGCACGTCCTCGTCGACATCCGCCTGCAGGCGATCAAATGCCGCGCGTTCCTCAATCTGCCAGCGCAAGCCGACCGGCGTGATCAGCGTGATGTCGCCCAGTGGGTGGCGCAAGGCCGCACGCAACACGTCGCCCCGGCAAATCTCGCGCGTCGTGCCAGAGACCAGTACTCGCCCGGCATCGGCGTCCGGCAACTGAAGCAACGCAGCATTGAGATCGGCGACATTGATTCGCCCTTCAGAAAACAGCGCCCGGCAACGCGCCTCGGGCAGCCAGGGCGTGGCGCCGATCAGCCGCCCGGCCTCGGCCAGCGCCTGGGCGAATGGAAGATGCTGGAAACCATGCAAGGTGTTGTGATGCACGAAGTCGCGCAGCGGCGCCTGCGCCGGAAGAACGTGTTCGAGATGTTGCAGGCAGGCTTGCAGCCGCGCCAGAATATCCACCGATTCGCCCTCTGACGGATGCAGGTCGTGGGTCACGTCGTTATCCACGTCAGGCGCCGAACTGCCGTGCTAGTTGCGCCACCGAAGCGGCGATCAACCCGAGCAGAGGGGATGGGTAAAAACCGATGACCAGCACGCCGGCGGCAAGCAAGCCGGCGCAGGCGACTTCGGCGCGGCTCAGGTCGCTAAAAACGGCAACGTTGAAGGTGCCGGGGGCGGGGCTGTCAGGCGCACGCTGCAGCCCGGTCGACAGACGGCGAATGACACGTAAGGCGTACGCTGCACTGATCAGTACCGCAATCGAAAGCACCGGCAACCAGCCACCCCATCGCTCGAAACCGCCAATCAACACATGCAGTTCGGCAATGAACCCGGCGCTGCCCGGTAAACCAACCGCCGCCAGAAAGGCAAAGACCAGCAAGGCAGCAAAACGCGGCGCACTTTTGTTAAGCGAACCGTAGGCAAGCAGATCGCAGGTCTGCGTACGTTCCTGTAACAAACCGATGAGCAGAAAGAGCATGCCCGCCGTCAGGCCGTGCGCCACCATCTGCGTGACCGCGCCACTCAGGCCGGCGACGTTGAGCGTCGCGATACCGAGTAACACGACGCCCATGTGTGAAATCGACGAATAGGCAACGATCGCTTTCAGGTTGGTCTGCCGCCAGGCCAGCACGGCGCCGTAAATGATACCGACAAAAGCCAGCACCGCCAGCCAGTCCTGCAGCACCAGTGCGGCTCCCGGCAAGGTGGCAACGGCACGGATCAAACCATAGGCGCCCATCTTCTGTAGAACGCCGGAGAGCAGGATGGCGACGGGGCTCGGGGCCTCCACGTCGGCCAGCGGTAGCCAGCCATGCATGAAAACGATGGGCATCTTCACGCCAAAACCAAGCAGCAGTCCGAGGAAGATAAGCACCTGCGTCTTTACCGGCAGCGTCGCGCCGCCCGTCGCCATGTCGGCCATGGCGAAGCTGTGTTCCGGCGCGGCGTCGTAGAGCAGCAAGAAAGAAACCAGCATAAACACCGAGCCCCCCATCGTGTACAGCACAAAATTGAGTGCTGCCCGGTGGCGGTTAGGCCCGCCCATGCGGTCAATAAGGAAGAACAGCGGGATCAGCGTCAGCTCCCAGAAAACATAAAAGAGCGACCAGTCGCGTGCCGTAAATACGCCGAGCACAGCCGATTCAAGAAATAGAATGAGTGCGTAATAGACTTTTGCGCCGGTACGAATGCCGCTCGACGCAAGCACTGCGACAAAGGTCAGCATCGTTGCCAGCAAGACCATGGGCAGCGAAAAGCCATCCACGCCCAGTGCAAAACTGGAGCCGACACGGGGATTCCACGGACGCGTTTCAAAAAACTGGAAATCGGCGATGCCGGGCTCGAAACCGGCCAGTAACCACCAGGAACAGAGGGCTGTTGCACCGGTTACCAGCGCCGCGACATGGCGCAGCAGATCGACCTTGCGGCCCGGCAGCAATGTGAGTAATAGAGCGCCGAACAAAGGCAGAAGCAACAGAACTTTCAGCACGTGCGCCTCCTCGCCCCGTGCGCCCGAGTTGCTCCCGTTGAGGTTGTTATTTTCATCGCCCTGAATTATGCCAGTATTAGCGCTCAACCCGGGCGATGAAAACCCTCTGGACGATTCAACATGAGCCAAACAATCTGCCGTCATCTGCGTATCACCGGCCGCGTGCAAGGTGTCGGCTACCGCTGGTCGTTATGCGCCGAAGCCCAAGCGCTGGGCGTTGCCGGGTGGGTTCGTAACCGGCGGGACGGTAGTGTCGAGGCGGTGATCAGCGGGGTGACCGAAGCCGTTGAAGCGCTCACCTGCTGGGCACAGCGCGGCCCGCCTGCTGCGCGAGTCGATACGGTGATTTGCAGCGAGCCGCCTGCTGAAGACGGCCTGGCATTGGCCGGCTTCGAGCAACGCCCGACACTTTAAACGAAGAAGCAAGCGCTGAATTTGCCGGGAACTTTCAAAGCCTTTATGCTGACTAATTGCAGCTGGGCGTTACGCCCCGAATTTTCATCACCCCGCTACTAATCAAAAAACCGTTCAAGGAGAAACACCATGGCCGTTCTCGTAGGCAAGCAAGCCCCCGACTTCACCGCAACTGCCGTAATGGGCAACAACGAAATGAAGGAGTACACGCTCTCCAAGGAAACCAAGGGCAAGTACACCGTTATTTTCTTTTATCCGCTCGACTTTACTTTTGTCTGCCCATCCGAACTGATCGCCTTCGATCATCGCCTGTCCGAGTTCAAGCAGCGCGGCGTGGAAGTGATCGGTATTTCGATCGACTCGCAATTCACTCACCTCGCCTGGAAGAACACCCCGGTCAACAACGGCGGCATCGGCCAGGTACAGTACCCGCTGATCGCTGACATCAAGCACGAAATCTGCCGCGCCTACGACGTCGAATTCGGTGCCGCCGGTGTTGCCTTCCGTGGCTCCTTCCTGATCGACAAGAAGGG
>JBIJCY010000164.1:0-6523 GCA_044344385.1 Rhodocyclaceae bacterium
ACCATTAAAATTGCGCCGACCATTTACGGGGAGGCGTAGCTTGAGTTGAATTTCCGAACCGGCGAAACGCTCGAAATCAGCCGCTTTCTTGAGCGGGCGATCCATCCCCGGTGAGGAGACTTCGAGGCGGTCATAATCGATATTCTCGACGGTCAAAACCCGTGACAACTGGTTGCTGACCAGCGCGCAGTCGTCGATATCAACGCCACGCGGCTTATCTGTTTTATCAATGAACAAACGCAGCACGCGGCCGCGCGGGCTCTGCTCGACGTCGACCAGTTCATAACCGAGACCGGTTACCGTTTTTTCAAGAAGTTCGTGCAAATTCATAGCTACAAATAAAAAATGGGCGAAACGCCCATCCCCGATAAAAATTGCCCCCGAAGGGGCCAGCGGAAGAAAACCGCCGGATTATAACGGAAAACTCCGGCAACGTAAATCGTGACCTCGACTAGCTGCTATTTCCCGACAACCTACCGTTCGCGCGGCTTGCGCAGCGGGCGGCTCATCGCCGGGTCGTCCATGCCGAAATCTGCAACCAGCTTTTGCACTTCCAGCTCTTTCAACTCCAGCACCTGTCCGCGCTTGAGATTCGACGGCAGGATAAAGGGACCGTAACGCACACGCATCAACCGGCTGACGACCACACCAACCGCTTCAAACATGCGCCTGACTTCGCGATTCCGGCCTTCAAAAAGCGATACGCGATACCAGTGATTGGCCCCCTCGCCGCCCGCCTCCTGAAACGTCGCAAACTGCGCCGGACCATCATCAAGCTCGATACCATCCAGCAGGCGTTGACGGGCATCATCAGGCAATTCGCCTAAAATACGCACAGCATATTCGCGCACCAGGTTGTAACGTGGATGCATCAGCCGGTTGGCCAGATCACCCGAGGTCGTAAACAGCAGCAAACCGCTGGTGTTGAAGTCGAGGCGGCCCACGGCTACCCAGCGTCCGCCCGACATTTTGGGTAAGGAGGTGAAGACGGTAGGACGTCGATCCGGGTCATCGCGCGAAACGATCTCGCCTTCAGGCTTGTGATAAATGATAACGCGCGGCAGGCGATTCGAGAACTTCAGATGAACCAGCTTGCCATTGACCTTGACGCGATCACCCGGGGCAACCGACTGCCCAACGTGCGCCACTTCGCCATTGACGTTGACGCGCCCGGCGGTGATCAGCTCTTCCATCTCGCGCCGCGAACCGATGCCGCTCTGCGCGAGCAATTTGTGCAGACGCTCGGGTTTCCCCGGCACCTCTTTATGACGTCCACGCTTCGAGTGGTCCTCGGGTGCGGCACGCGGTGCGCGACGTTGTTTTGGCTCGTCGGCTTCCTCCTGCTCGACGGGCGTGTACTCAGCGGCAGAAGCACCGGCACGTGGCGCGCGAGGCATGCGTGGCGCGGGCGTCACCGCCGGTCGCCTGGGCGAGCGTGGTGCGGTCGGCGTAGCCGGAGGACGAAAAGGGGTCTTGCGGGTTTTATTGGGCATCTGCCAGTTCCAGCGTTTGATTCAGTTGTTCGAGCGGCGGCAATTCGGTCACACTGCGTAAACCGAGATCGTCGAGAAATTTTTTGGTTGTCGCCAGCAAGGCCGGGCGGCCCGGCGTATCGCGATGGCCGACCACGTCGACCCAGCCGCGCTCTTCAAGCACCTTGATGATTTGAGTGGCTACCGACACACCGCGAATATCCTCGATGTCGCCACGCGTGACCGGCTGGCGGTAAGCGATGATGGCCAGCGTTTCAAGCACGGCACGCGAGTATTTCGGCGGCTTTTCCGGGTTGAGCCGCTCCAGGTACGGCAGATATTCGGCACGCGTACGGAAGCGCCAGCCGCTGGCCAGCTGCATCAACTCGGCGGGTCGTCCGACCCAGTCTTCGCGCAGCTCGTCGAGCAATACCCGCATCACATCCGTACTGATTTCCTGGATAAAGACCTTCTTCAGATCGGCGACCGAAAGCGGCTGCTGCGCAGTCAACAGCACCGCCTCAAGAACGCGCTTCATCTCGCCGGTATCGCCAGGCATGGTTGCCGGCAGACCATTTGACAAATCAGGACTGGGATTCGACTCGGCCATCAGCCAACCTCACGTAAATCGGGGCGAATGTTTCCGCCTGGGTCATTTCAAGCAGATGCTCGCGCGCCAGTTCAAGCATCGCCAGAAAGTGCACGACAAGAACCGACGCACCAAGCGCTGGATCAAACATATCAACGAATTCAACAAAGCCCCCGGCGTCACGCAAATGCCGCAGGATCAAGCCCATGTGCTCGCGCACCGACAGTTCTTCGCGCTGGATGTGATGATGCATATGCAGTTTGGCCTGACGCAGGATCGCGCTCCAGGCATTTTTCAGATCATCGACGTTAACTTCCGGCAAACGCTGCAACATCGATTTCTCGACCCAGATCTCGACCCAGTCAAAATCGCGTTCAGCCTGCGGCATCTCATTCAGCCGATGTGCCGACAATTTCATCTGCTCGTATTCGATCAACCGGCGAACCAGCTCAGCACGCGGATCCTCAACTTCTTCTCCGGCAATCACCTTGGCCCGTGGCAGCAACATGCGCGACTTGATCTCGATCAGCATCGCCGCCATCACCAGATAGTCAGCCGCCAGTTCCAGATTGTGCGTTCGCATCGCCTCGACGTAGGTCAGGTACTGTACGGTCAACGGCGCCATCGGAATATCGAGCACATTGACGTTGGCCTTGCGGATCAGGTAAAGCAACAGATCGAGGGGGCCTTCAAAGGCATCGAGCATGACCGCCATTGCATCCGGCGGGATATACAGATCCAGCGGCATCTGCGCCATCGGCTGGCCATAGATCATGGCGACCGCGTCTGGGGTGGGTACCGGAGCGGCGGGCTGGTCTATGGTTGCGGTATCGGTCATAGGAATCAAAGCTTGTAAAAAGACCTTAAACGCCCACCGCAAAGGCGCAAAGGCGCAAAGAACGCGAAGGAAATGCAAAGAAAGTGCCTGAAAAATAATGCCTTTTCTTTGCGTACCTTTGCATCTTTGCGCCTTTGCGGTGAGGTTTCATTTTTTTGCATAAGCAATCAGCTGTAATTCAGCCCCATGGCTTCGCGGACGTCGCGCATGGTTTCCTGGGCCAGTTTGCGTGCTTTCTCGTTGCCGTCGGCGATGATGTTGCGCACCAGTGTCGGGTCATCGAGATACGTTTGGGCACGCTCGCGCATCGGCGCCTGCTCCTTGAGGATGCTGTCAATCACCGGTTGCTTGCATTCCAGGCAGCCGAAACTCGCGCTGCGGCAACCTTTTTTCGCCCAGTCCTTGCAGGCCGCATCGGAATAAACCAGATGCAGTTGCCACACCGGGCATTTGTCCGGATCACCGGGGTCGGTCAGGCGCACGCGCGCCGGGTCGGTCGGCATGCGCTTGATCTTGTGCGATACCGACGCTTCGTCTTCGCGCAGGGTAATCGTGTTGTTGTACGACTTGGACATCTTCTGCCCATCCAGTCCGGGCATTTTTGGCGCTTCGGTGAGCAAGACGCCGGGTTCGACAAGAATCATCTTGCCGGTACCCTCAAGGTAGCCGAACAGACGCTCACGGTCGGCGTGCGAGAGGTTCTGCACTTCATCGAGCAGCGCATGCGCCTGTTCAACGGCCTCCTGCACCCCATCCTGTTGAAAGCGCGTGCGCAGCTGATTGTAGAGACGGGCCTTTTTCGAACCGAGCTTCTTCACCGCTTCCTTGGCCTTATCCTCAAAACCGGGTTCGCGGCCGTACATATGGTTGAAGCGGCGCGCCAGCTCACGCGTGAACTCGACGTGCGGGATCTGATCTTCGCCCACCGGCACCTTGTCGGCTCGGTAAATCAGGATGTCGGAACTCATCAGCAAGGGGTAGCCAAGAAAGCCGTAAGTCGACAAATCCTTGCTATCGAGCTTTTCCTGCTGATCCTTGTAGGTCGGCACCCGCTCAAGCCAGCCAAGCGGCGTCATCATCGACAGCAGGAGATGAAGCTCCGCATGCTCAGGCACCTGCGACTGGATGAACAGCGTCGCCTGCGAAGGATCAACACCGGCGGCCAGCCAGTCGATGACCATGTCCCACGAAGCTTTTTCGATCCCTTGCGGATCTTCATAATGCGTGGTCAGCGCATGCCAGTCGGCGACGAAAAACAGACAGGGATATTCGTGCTGGAGCTTGATCCAGTTCTTGAGCACACCATGGTAGTGACCAAGGTGCAGGCTGCCCGTGGGGCGCATGCCGGAGAGGACTCGTTCTGCGTACATAGATAGCGTCAATTCAACTGAAAAAAGAAAATGATCATGCCTTGAAACAGCGAAACAAAAGGCCCCATAATGCTCCCCAAAATCCCCGTAAAGAGCAACAAGAGCAGAATGGGAAAGCCCCAGCGTTCCAACTGGGCAAACTTCCAGGCCAGCGCGTGCGGTAGCAGACTCACAGCGATGCGGCCGCCGTCGAGTGGCGGCAAGGGCAAAAGGTTAAGAACCATGAGCAGTATATTTACACTGATACCGATCTCGCTCATTTTGGCCAACGGCAAGCTGTAAATGCCGATCGGCATCGAAATCACCAGTTTCAGCACAAGCGCCCAGCCCAGCGCCATGACCAGATTGGAAGCCGGCCCTGCTGCCGCAACCCATAACATGTCACGTTTCGGGTTACGCAAACGCCCGAAGTTGACCGGCACCGGTTTGGCCCAGCCGAACAGCATGGCACTGCCGGCTGCAAAGTGACTGGTGATGAGAATGATCGCGGGAACCAGCAGGGTGCCGACCGGATCAATGTGGCGCAAAGGATTCAGGCTGATGCGCCCTTCCTGCCACGCCGTCGGGTCGCCAAAATAGCGTGCCGCGTAACCGTGCGCCGCTTCGTGCAGGGTGATGGCGAAAATCACCGGCAAGGCAGCAATGGCGATCGTCTGAATCAAGGCTTCCATGATCAATCCAGACCAAAAGGTGCGAGCGGGCCGCGCCCGGTGCGCACCAGCAAGGGCAAGGCGCCTGTGAGATCGATAACTGTGGTCGGCTCGGTACCGCAATGACCGCCGTCGAGAATCAGTTCCAGGCGCTCGTCAAGCCGGTCCTGAATCTCCCAGCCTTCGGTCAGGGGAAATTCATCGCCGGGCAGCATCAGCGTGGAAGTCAGCAATGGTTCACCGAGTTGTTCAAGCAAAGCCAACGCCACCGGATGCGCCGGCACGCGCAGGCCGATCGTCTTGCGTTTGGGGTGCAGAACACGGCGCGGTAATTCCTTGGTACCTTCGAGAATGAAGGTATAGCTGCCCGGCGTCGTCGCCTTGAGCAACCGGTACTGCGCATTATCAACACGGGCAAACTGGGCAATCTCCGACAGATCGCGGCACATCAGCGTCAAATGGTGGCGATCGTCGACGCCGCGAATGGTACGAATGCGCTCAACCGCATCCTTGTCGCCCAGATGGCAACCCAGCGCGTAACAGGAGTCGGTCGGGAAAGCGACGAGGCCACCCTTGCGGATGACGTCAGCCGCCATCTGCAGCAGACGCGCTTGCGGGTCTTCCGGATGAATCGACAGATACTGCGTCATCGGTCGCTCAAAGTCAGAACACTTCCCAGACGGGCTTCAGTCCGTCCGGCAGCGGCGCAAGTTTACCGAGATCGGTATAACTCTCGACCGGCCCATGGAAATCCGAGCCGCGTGAGGCAAGAAACCCGTATTCAGTGGCCAGACGGCCGAAAGTCCCGACATTCTCGACGGAGTGGCTGCCCGACATGACTTCAATCGCTTGCCCGCCTAGATCCTTGAAATCGGATAAGAAACGTCGCATGTCGCGGTTGTTCAATTTGTAGCGCCCCGGATGGGCGACTGCCGCAATACCGCCCGCACCGAGAATCCAGCCGATCGAATCGGGCAGCGTTGCCCAGCGATGATCGACATAACCGGGGCGACCGGGGACCAGATACGATTCGAAAACGCTGCGCATATCCTTGCAGACACCGGTTTCAACGAGAAAGCGTCCGAAATGCGCACGACTGATCAGGCTGGGATTTTCGGCGAAACGCATGGCACCTTCGAATGCGCCAGGAATACCGATCTTCTCCAGTTCAGCGGACATACGCTGCGCGCGGTCGATACGTCCGGAGCGAATCGCGGCCAAACCGGCATTGAGCGCTGCGTTCCCGGCATCGAACGACAGGCCGAGAATGTGTATCTGCATCGCTTCCCACTCAATGGAAATTTCAACCCCATTGACGAAGGCCATTCCAGCCTCTTCGGCGACTGCGCGTGCTGCAGCAAGGCCACCCAGATCATCGTGATCGGTCAGCGCCAGCATCTCAACGCCATTGGCAAACGCCCGGCGGGCGACGTCAGCCGCCGGCAGAAGGCCGTCGGAGGCAGAGGAGTGACAATGAAGATCGGCGTTGAACACGGCGGGCAGAGGGCTTGACAGGTGGAAATGTAAGCGACGCATGATAACACAGGGGGAAGAGGCTCACCTTGGTGACGCGGCAATCGCATTTGAGCTGGAGATACCGATCT
>JBIJCY010000165.1:0-6437 GCA_044344385.1 Rhodocyclaceae bacterium
GCTGAAACTTTCTGCAGCCACTCGCCGATTGACTGCTCTCGTGCCGGGGTGGCATAGCTTGCGTTAGCGACGCCGTCGACCAGCCAGCGCACCGCCGGGCCGGCAAAGTGGATCTCGACTTCGCAGTCGAGCGCACAGGCGGCGAGTGCGTGAACGAGCGGCGTGACGACCAGATCGGGCCGGTCGGGCGTGGCTGCCCAGATCAGGAAGGCGATGCGGCCGTAATACGTCGGCTCACTCAAAAGAGGCCTCCGGTTCGATACTGAGGATGTGTTGGCGATAGGCTGCGCCATCGACCAGTGCGCCTTTTTCGCTTGCCCAGTTCGTCGCCCGGGCGCGCACCATCCAGCCGTCGCCGTAGGGCGCACGGTTGACGATGGCCGGCCGCTCTTCGGCAGCCTCATTGCCTTCGAGCAGTGTGAATGAAATCGGCGCGTGCACCGCGAGGACAGTCTTGCGGCATTCGATGGTGCCGAGGCCACGATGGATATCCACCTGCGCGCCCTTTGGCTTGGCGGTGAAGGCGATGATTTCGCCGGCCAGAAAAATGCCGAAACTGGTGGCCCCGATGAGCACTAGTTCGCCT
This sequence comes from Rhodocyclaceae bacterium, assembly GCA_044344385.1. Taxonomy (GTDB): domain Bacteria; phylum Pseudomonadota; class Gammaproteobacteria; order Burkholderiales; family Rhodocyclaceae; genus CAJBIL01. The sequence continues at coordinate 587 of JBIJCY010000165.1, forward strand.
TGCCCATCGTGCGGCAAGACCCACATATCGTGGCGCGTGCAGTAGAGGCGATCGTCGGGGATGCTGCCATGAAAGGGTTGGTGGGCCATGCGTCAATCAGGAAAGAATGGCGGAAGAGAGCAGGAGTCGAACCTACCAAGGCTTGTCTGACAAGCCCTACCGGTTTTGAAGACCGGTCGTCCCACCGGGGAACGATCTCTTCCGTTGTTGCTGTTCATCCGAACTGCTCCAGCGTGCCGCGCAGTACGTGGGTATCTCGAACGCGTCGAGTGTAGCCGATGCGGTCGAAGAATTCGAGAATCTGAATCGCCACTTTTCGGCCGCCGCCGATCTGGTCGCGCAGCGGCGCGGCGCGGGCGGCGCCGTGCTCATTACTCAGTGCGGCGACACGGCGCGCCAGATCGGCCACCGCAGCCGCCGTGAAATAGTGGTCATTGGCGACCGGGTAGATTTCGCCGAGGCGGGCAATGCGCTTGAACAGGGTACGCACGCGGTTTTCGTCGAGGCTGGCACCGCGCGCGATGTCGCGCACCCGTGGCGGGTTGCAGGGTGCCGCGTCGAGCAACGGCTTTAACGTGGCCCATAGGTCGTGGTCGGCTGCGGCGAGTTGCACACGATATCCGGGCAGGTGCAGCCAGGCATTGGTCTGCTCGATTCGCTCTGAGGCCAGCGCCTGGCCAATCAGCGCATCAAAAGCGGGGCGCGGCAGCGTCGGCAGGGTCAGGCGGCGCAGCCGGTCGCGTTCTACGCCGGGCAGATCCGGCGCGCGTTCATGTTCGGCGGCGAGCGCCGCTAGCAGGCGATCGCCAAGCTCCCGCCAGCGTACAGCCGCAAAACCGCTGCCGGCGATGACTGTGAGCCCGAGGCGCTGGCACAGCGCGCCCATTTCGCTGGCGTCGAGGTTGCGGTTCAGCGCGTAGCGTGCGAGGTCGACGCCGGCTGACTGGCGTGCGGCGGCCAATTCGAGAGCAACCGCCGAATCCGTATCGGCCAGCGCACGCAGCATCTCATGTCGCTCGGCACTGCGCTTGTGCCGCGTTGGCGGGGTGATGTCGAGCACGCTGCCGCCGCCCAGCGTGTGGCGTGCGCCGGCGTCGCGCAGGATGAAGCGGTCACCGGCGAGTGCGCCGATTTCGCGTTCGAGGGTCAATTGTGCAAAGCCGCGCTGCCCCGGGGCGATTTCTTCGCCTTCGAGCAGGGCGATGCGCGCAGGTACATCCTCGGCGCCCAGATGCAGATGCACCTGCGTCCAGTGCCTGAGCGGGAGTTGACCAGAAAGCACATGCAGTTCGGCATCGAAGCGGCGTAGCGGCGCGTGCAGCGCCGGCGCAAGCGCCCACATGCCGCGTTTAATCTCGGATTTCTCGATGCCGCTTAGTCCCAGTGCGATGCGCTGGCCGGCGTGGCCGCTTTCCGCCGGGCTGTCCTGCACGCGCAGGCTGCGTACGCGCACAGACTTTCCCGATGGCGACAGGCTGAGTGCGTCGCCAACTTTTACCGCGCCGGAAAATGCCGTGCCGGTGACGACGGTGCCGATGCCGCCAAGCGTGAAACAGCGATCGACGGCGAGGCGAAAACCACCGCGAGTGTCGCTGGCGCCAAGCGTAGCGGACAGTTCATCGAGCCAGGCGCGGAGCTCGGCGAGGCCGCTGCCGGTGGTCGCAGCAACCGGAAAAACCGGCGCGTCGGAAAAACTTGTGCCGGCCAGCAGAGAGCGAATTTCATTGGCGGCGATTGCGCTTCGTTCGGCATCCACCGCGTCAGTCTTGGTCAAGGCAACGGCTGCGTGTCGAATGCCGAGCAGTTCGATGATGTCGAGATGCTCGCGCGTCTGCGGCATCGGGCCGTCGTCGGCAGCGACAACGAGCAGCGCCACATCGATGCCGGTCGCGCCGGCCAGCATGTTGTGGATCAGTTTCTCGTGCCCCGGCACATCGACAAAGCCAAGTACCCTGCCTGCTGCGCCCGGTGTGTAGGCGTAACCGAGATCGAGCGTGATGCCGCGCGCCTTCTCCTCCTTCAGGCGGTCGCAATCGACGCCGGTCAGCGCTTTCACCAGCGTCGTCTTGCCGTGGTCGATATGGCCGGCGGTGCCGATGATCATGGCGTCAGATTAAGCTCGGCAAGTTGCGTGACGAAGCGGGCTTCTTCGCCGGCTTCCAGACAGCGCAGGTCGAGGTGGTAGGCGTCGTTCCTGACGTAGCCGATGACGGCGCGCGGCAGGGCGCGAAAGGCGGCTTCGAGCTGCAGCAGCATCTTGCCGGGCCGCTTTGTGCCAATGCGCATGACCAGCGCCGCCGAAGGCAGGCGTTCGACCGGCAATGCGCCACTGCCGATCTGGCTGGCGCAAGGTTCGACCGAGACGTGTGCGAAGTCGCCGAGCGCGGCTTGCACGTGCGGCGCCAGACGCTGCGCAGCACACTCGATGTCGGCCAGTGGCCGCGTCAGCAGGCGCAGCGTCGGCAGGCGCTCGGTCAGGCGGTCGGGGTCGCGGTAGAGGCGTAGCGTTGCTTCGAGTGCTGCCAGTGTCGTCTTGCCGACGCGTAGCGCACGCTTCAGCGGATTTTTCTTGATTCGGGCGATCAGATCCTTGCGGCCGACGATCAGGCCAGCCTGCGGCCCACCCAGCAACTTGTCGCCGGAGAAAGTAACGAGGTCGGCACCAGCGGCCAGCGCCTGTTGCGGCGTTGGTTCGGCCGGCAGCCCCCAGGCGGCAAAATCGGCGAGTGTGCCGCTGCCCAGATCAATGACGAAAGGCAGGCCGGCCGCGTGCGCGATGCGCGCGATTTCGGCTTCTTCGACGGTCTTGGTGAAGCCGGTAACGGCGTAATTGCTGGTGTGTATTTTCATCAGCAGCGCAGTTTTCGCGCCGATGGCTTCTTCGTAATCCCTGGCATGCGTGCGGTTGGTGGTGCCGATTTCGACCAGCTTGACCTGCGCCCGGCGCATTACGTCGGGAATGCGGAAAGCGCCGCCGATCTCAACCAGCTCGCCGCGCGAAACGACGGCCTCCTTGCCCTGCGCCAGCGCGTTGAGCGTCAGCAGCACGGCGGCGGCGTTGTTGTTCACGACGGTGGCGGCGATGTCGGCAGAGCCTGCGCCGACGATTTCGGCGAGCAGCGGCGAGACGAGGTCGTCACGGTCGCCACGACCGCCCGAGGCAAGGTCGTATTCGAGCGCGCACGGCGAGCGTGCCGCCTCGACCATCAGCGCGATGGCTTCTTCAGAAAGCTGCGCCCGCCCGAGGTTGGTGTGCAGCACGGTGCCGGTGAGGTTGAAGACGGCGCGCAGATTGGCGCGGCTGCTTTCGCTGGCGCGGCGGCAGATCTGCGTGAGCAACGCGCTTTCGTCGGGCAACGGCAGGCCGCATTTCATGCCTTCGCGGGCGGCGGCCAGTTCGGCACGGGTGCAGGCGGTAAGGTGCTGGCGCCCGTGTGTTTCGACGCTTGCCGCCAGTTGTTGCAGCAAGAAATCGACGGAGGGAAGGTGGATTTTTGTTGTCATGCTTTCACCCGGACCGGGCAGAAAAGGTTGAAAAAAGGTGCGTGAACCTAGAAAACTCAGTTACAACCGCTTTAAACACAGAGAGCACAGAGACACAGAGAGCACAGAGATTTCGATTCACCCAGCGGGTGAGTCGCTGTTTTGGATGTTTTCCTCTGTTTTCTCCGTGTTCTCTGTGTTCTCCGTGTTCTCTGTGTTAAATGCGGTTTTTAGGTTGAAGCGCTTCAGCTAGCCCCACCAATCAACAGCAGGTTCGGGCCGCTGCGGCTGTAGCCGGCTTCGTCGACGAGCAGGTCGAGCGCCAGTGTCGCCAGATCGTCGGCGACCGGATCGACGCGCGGGTCTTTTTCCTGATAGGCGATCTTCAGGTAGCTCTTGCAGCTGTCGCAGGTTTCGGCGCGCATCGCCCCAGGCGTTTTGATCGCTGCGCCTTCGAGTTGCTGGTAGGCGACGCCTTTGTCAGTGTCGCAGGTGGTGCAGGTGGCACGCGGTACGTTCCACTCGGCGTTGCACAGTGAGCAGTGCAGATAGCGCAGGTTATTCACCGCCGTCGACAGACGGACAATGCTGCTCACCGGCAGGCTGCCGCAACAAGGGCAAACGCCGGGCGTGTCGAGTTTCTGCAGTGTGGCGGTGGAAAGCTGTGCCGCGAGCGCCGTCCACACGACTTGCAGCGCGGCAGCAACGATGGTCAGTTCCGCTGCGTCGCGCGGATCGGGGTTGCCTTTGAGCAGGTCGCTGGCAAGTTTTTCAAGGTCGGCGTCCGGCATGCTGCGCAGCGCTTGCAGCATGGCTTTTGCGGTTTCGGGCGCATTGCCGCCGAGTTCGCTGGCGATCTGCTTCAGGACGTCGCGCCAGACATCTGGGCGGGCGTATGAGGCGGCATTGAGTGGCGGCATGCCGTGTTGTTGTGCCTGCTCCAGTGCTGCCGTGTCGGGCAACGGCAGGGTTGGCAGGGCCTGCAGCGCCCGGTGCTGAGCGGCGGTGAGGTGGCCGAGAAAGTGTAGCCAGTCTTCCAGGCTGTGACCTTGGGCGAGTGCGTTAAAGCGTTCGGCACGTTCGGCGAAAACGCTGGTTTTTGCCGGCAGCAGGAACTGTGGTGCTTCCTCGGTCGGTGCCTGAAAGTCGATCGGTTTGATATCCATGGTCCACACAAAAAAATAACCCGCAGCGAAGTGTCGCCGCGGGCATGTTCAAACGCAAGGCAAACTTGCCTGCTGCTTATTTGCCGGTCATCTGGCGGTACCAGCCACGGTGATGCTGCTTGGCCCAGCCCCGGGTGACCGTGCCGTACCACATGGCGCGGACCGTTCCCTTGACCCAGATGGCGGCATAGATGTGCACCATGATCAGGCCGATCATCACGGCGGCGGCGGCGGCATGAATCACGGCGCCCATGCGGACGAGCGTGATGTCAAAGCCGAAGTAGACGCGCCAGAGGAAGATGCCCGAGACCGTCATCAGCAGCATGCAGACGGCCAGTGCCCAGAACATGACTTTCTGGCCGCCGTTGTACTTGCCCTGTTCCGGCATGTCGTGGTCGTTGCCGTCCACCATGTTCTTCGCTTTGGCCAGCCATTCCTTGTCTGCCGGTGTTATTGCGTTGAGATGCTTGAAACGCAGGAACATGGCAACGAAGGACAACGTCATCAGCACCCCAAGGAAGGGGTGAAGAATGCGCGCCCAGACCGGCCCGCCGAACAACTGCGTAAGCGGGAAAAACGCCGGGTGGAAGAAGGCCAAGCCGGAGAGGGCGAGCAGGATGAAGCTGATGCCCACGACCCAGTGATTGGCCCGTTCGGCCGGCTCATAACGCTTCAGGTCTTTCGGATCGCGGATCATTTTGCATCCTCCTTTTCAATCTCATCCTCGATCTCTTTCGAGACCTCGTTCGGACCTTTGGTCACGTAATGGAAGAGGCTGCCAAGTGCTATGCCGGCCAACGCAAGCGTGGCAAGCGGCTTGGAGAAGCCTTTCCAGAGCGCGACCAGCGGGCTGATCGACGGGTTGGCCGGCAAGCCGGCGTACAGGTTCGGCTTGTCAGCATGGTGCAGCACATACATCACGTGCGTACCCCCGACGCCTTGCGGATCGTACAGGCCGGCCTGGTCGAAGCCGCGTTCCTTGAGGTCGGTAACACGCTTGGCGGCGTAGTCTTTCATGTCCTCCTTGCTGCCGAACTGGATCGCTCCGGTCGGGCAGGCTTTCGCGCAGGCCGGAGCCTGATTGACCGCGACGCGATCGGAACAGAGCGTGCATTTGTACGCCTTGCTGTCCTGTTTCGAGATGCGGGGAACGTTGAACGGACAGCCGGTGACACAGTAGCCACAACCGATGCAGTTTTCCT
>JBIJCY010000167.1:0-6421 GCA_044344385.1 Rhodocyclaceae bacterium
TTCCGTGCTGACCGGCCTCAAAGGCAAGGCATAGTAAATTTGATATCAGGAGTAAGTTATGGCCGTTCAACAGAACAAGAAATCCCCGTCCAAGCGTGGCATGCATCGTGCGCACGATTTTCTGACCAATCCCCCGCTGGCTATTGAGCCGACGACCGGTGAAGTGCATCTGCGCCACCACGTCAGTCCGTCCGGTTACTACCGCGGCAAGAAAGTCGCCAAGGGTACGGGCGAGTAATTCTTCAAGGTGGGGCAGGCAGTTTCCCGTGAGGGTGAACTGCCTGCCTTTTCTTTTGTCCGCTATCGGATGATCATTACTGTCGTTATCGACTGCATGGGCGGGGACCACGGTCCCTCTGTCACCGTGCCGGCAGCGCTCGACTTTGTGCATAAGCATGAAGACGTTCGCGTCGTTCTGGTTGGTCTCGAAGAGCGTATCCGTCCCTTGCTCGGAAGCGTTGGTGAGAGCCGTGTTTCCGTTAAGCATGCAACGGAAGTGGTGGCTATGGATGAGCCGCCGGCGCTAGCCTTGCGCAATAAAAAAGACTCTTCAATGCGCGTCGCCATCAATCTCGTCAAGCAAGGCGAGGCGGATGCGTGCGTTTCAGCCGGCAACACCGGCGCATTGATGGCTATTTCCCGTTTCGTTCTAAAAATGCTGCCAGGCATTGACCGTCCGGCAATCTGCGCGATTTTGCCGACGGCGACCGGGCACACCCACGTACTGGATCTTGGCGCCAATGTCGATTGCAGCCCCGAGCACTTGCTGCAGTTCGGCATCATGGGTGCGTCTTTGGTCTCGGCCATTGAGCACAAGGATCGACCGACAGTCGGCATCCTGAATATCGGCGAGGAAGACATCAAGGGTAATGATGCGGTCAAGCGCGCCGCTGAACTGCTCAGGGACTCCGGACTCAATTTCATTGGCAATGTCGAAGGTGACGGCATTTACAAGGGAGAAGCCGAAGTCGTTGTGTGCGACGGGTTTGTCGGGAACGTCGCACTCAAGACTTCGGAAGGCTTGGCGCAGATGCTCGCCACCTTCCTGCGCCAGGAGTTCAATCGCAACCTGTTGACCAAGCTGGCGGCGCTAATTGCCATGCCAGTCCTTAATAATTTCAAGAAACACGTTGACCATCGACGCTACAACGGTGCCTGCTTGCTAGGTTTGAAAGGCATTGTCCTGAAGAGCCACGGTTCAGCAGATGTTGTCGCCTTCGTCAACGCGCTTGAGCGTGCCGCAGAGGCCGTAAGAAGCGGCGTTCTGGCGCGCATTACCGAGCGTGTCGCGCAGCAACAACCGCTTCAGGAGATTGCATAAGATGTTTGCCCGGATCACCGGTGTTGGCAGTTTTCTGCCGGGTCAGCCTGTTACCAATAATGACCTCGCGCTTCGTGGCATAGAAACCAACGACGAGTGGATTGTTAGTCGCACCGGCATCAAGGCCCGTCACCTGGCCGAACCGGGCCAGACATCCAGCGAGCTTGGACTTGAGGCCAGTCGTCGCGCGCTGGATGCCGCCGGTATTGATGCCAGCGAACTCGATCTGATCATTCTCGCCACCTCGACCCCGGATTTTATTTTTCCAAGTACGGCCTGTCTGCTGCAGGGAAAACTCGGCAATCATGGTGCCACGGCTTTTGACGTGCAGGCGGTGTGCAGCGGGTTTGTGTATGCGTTGACCATCGCAGAAAAATTCATTCGCGCGGGTAGTCACAAAAAAGCGCTGGTTGTTGGCGCCGAAGTGTTCTCGCGTATTCTCGACTGGAATGACAGGGGAACTTGCGTGCTGTTCGGCGACGGCGCGGGCGCGGTGGTGCTCGAAGCGTCGGACAAACCTGGCATTCTGGCCACAGCATTGCATGCTGATGGCGCACATCACGGCATTCTTTCGGTACCCGGTAATGTCTGCGGCGGCGAGGTGACGGGTGATCCCTTTCTGCGTATGGATGGAAAAGCCGTATTTAAATTTGCGGTTCGCGTACTGGCGGAAGTGGCAGAAGAGTGCTGCGCGCTTGCCGGTATTGCACCGGTAGAGGTCGATTGGTTGATTCCACATCAGGCCAATATTCGCATCATTGAAGCAACAGCCAAGAAAATGGGGCTGCCCATGGACAAGGTGATCGTCACCGTTGATCGTCATGGCAATACGTCAGCCGCTTCGGTGCCGCTGGCGCTGGACGCGGCAGTACGTGACGGGCGTATTAAGCCAGGGCAGAAAATCATGCTTGAGGGTGTGGGTGGCGGCTTCACCTGGGGCGCGGTTCTGCTCGAGTTCTAGAAGGATAAAAAATGGCATTCGCGTTCGTTTTTCCCGGTCAGGGATCGCAGTCGGTCGGCATGATGGCCGCTTACGGCGACTCTTCCGTGGTGCGCAAAACTTTTGACGAAGCTTCCGCTGCACTTGGACAGGATCTTTGGCAATTGCTGGCCGAGGGGCCGACCGAAGCGCTGGCACAAACAGTCAATACGCAACCGGTAATGCTCACCGCCGGCGTTGCGACTTATCGCCTTTGGCTTGACAAGGGTGGCAGGGTGCCTGCGCTGGTTGCAGGGCACAGCCTTGGCGAGTATTCGGCGCTGGTCGCTGCTGGCGTAATCAACTTTAAAGATGCAGTGCCGCTCGTGCGGCTGCGCGCTGCCGCCATGCAGGAAGCTGTGCCGGTAGGAACCGGTGCAATGGCCGCCATTCTAGGCCTCGATGACGACAAAATCCGCGAAGCCTGTGCCGAAGCAGCTGCCCTGATCGGCAATGGCGAAGTGGTTGAGCCGGTGAATTTTAACGCGCCTGGCCAGACGGTAATCGCTGGTAGCAAAGCGGCCGTCGAGCGGGCCTGTGAGGCCTGTAAAGCGCGTGGTGCCAAGCGTGCAGTACTCTTGCCTGTGTCGGCACCTTTCCATTCTTCGCTGATCCGCCCGGCGGCCGACAAGCTTGCTGCTCGCTTGATTGAACTGAGCTTTTCTGCACCGCAAATTCCGGTGATCAATAACGTCGATGTGGCGCTGCAATCAGATTCTGAAAAAATCAAGGATGCATTAATTCGCCAGGCATATTCACCCGTACGCTGGGTCGAGACGATACAGAAGATGGCATCACTCGGCGCCACGACGATTGCTGAATGCGGTCCGGGCAAGGTCCTTTCAGGTCTGAGCAAGCGCTGCACCGATGGCGTAACAGGTCTTGCGCTGGCTGACCTGGCGGCGATTGAAGCCGCGATTTCGACTCTGGAGTAGAAGCTATGCTGAATGGACAAGTTGCCCTCGTTACCGGCGCCTCGCGAGGTATCGGTCAAGCCATCGCTTGTGAACTCGGCAGGCTCGGCGCGACCGTTATCGGTACGGCTACGAGCGATGGAGGTGCCGCAAAAATCACCGCGTATCTGGCTGAGGCCGGTATCAAAGGTGAGGGTGCCATGCTTGAAGTGCGTGATGCCGAACAGGTGGACGCCTTGATCACTCGGATCGACAAAACGTATGGGGCCGTCGGAATTCTCGTCAACAATGCCGGTATTACCCGCGACAATATCTCGATGCGGCTGAAAGACGATGAGTGGGATGCCGTGCTCGACACCAACCTGAAAGCTGTATTCCGTCTTTCCAAGGCGGTCATGCGCGGCATGATGAAGGCCCGCCAGGGGCGCATTATTAACGTTACCTCGGTCGTCGGGCATTCCGGCAATCCTGGGCAGGCCAATTACTGTGCCGCCAAGGCCGGCGTCGCTGGCATGAGCCGCTCGCTGGCACGTGAACTCGGCAGTCGCAACATTACGGTCAATTGTGTTGCGCCCGGTTTGATCGATACCGACATGACCAAAGCACTGGACGACAAGCAGAGAGAATCTTTGATTGGCAGCATTCCGCTCGGTCGTCTCGGTCGTCCGGAGGATGTTGCGGCGGCCGTTGCCTTCCTTGCTGCACCGGGGGCCGCCTATGTTACCGGTACGACGATTCACGTCAACGGTGGCATGTATATGGATTGATGCCCGTCAGGGCAGCAAGTGGTAGGGGCCGGTTCGCTTGGTAATTTGGTAAGCGCCGGTCATTTTGGTAGAATGGCATGGTTTTGTTTCACACATGAACTCTGGGAAGGAGCCCCTGATGGAAAATATCGAACAACGCGTCAAGAAAATCGTTGCTGAGCAACTCGGCGTCAACGAAGCAGACATCAAGAACGAATCCTCGTTTGTTGATGATCTGGGCGCGGATTCGCTGGATACAGTCGAACTGGTGATGGCCCTCGAGGAAGAATTCGAGTGCGAGATTCCGGATGATGAAGCCGAGAAGATCACCAATGTCCAGCAGGCGATCGATTACGTACTTGGTCACAAGAAGTAATTCTTCAGCGGAGCTTCCCTGCGGGCCGGTTTAACGACCGGCCCTGACCAGCGGGGAGTCGTTCCCGTCAGCATTTCCTTTATCTGAATTTACTAATTTTCTCCGGAGCAAAAGTTGGCACGTCGCAGAGTCGTCATCACTGGTCTTGGCATCATTTCTCCAGTCGGCAATACGGTCGAGCAAGCCTGGCAGAATATTCTTGCCGGGCGCTCCGGAATTGACCGGATTACCCGTTTCGATGTCTCGACCTTTCCCGTGCAGATTGCCGGTGAGGTCAAAGATTTCGATATCGGACAATATCTGTCGCCAAAAGAAGCACGCCGCATGGATACCTTTATTCATTACGGCATGGCCGCCGGGATTCAGGCGATCAAGGATGCAGGCCTTGAGGCGCATCCGGCCAATGCCGAGCGGATTGGTGTGGCGATCGGTTCCGGCATCGGTGGCCTGCCACTGATTGAAAACACTTGTGATGATTTCATCGCCGGTGGCGTACGCAAAATTTCGCCATTTTTTGTTCCTGGCTCGATCATCAACATGATCTCGGGCAACTTGTCGATCATGTACGGCTACAAGGGCCCGAACGTCTCTCTGGTCAGCGCCTGTTCAACCGGGACGCACAGCATTGGCGACGCGGGTCGCCTGATTGAATATGGCGATGCAGACATCATGATCGCCGGTGGTGCGGAAGCTTGCGTTTCAAAGCTGGGCTTGGGTGGTTTCTGCGCTGCACGTGCCCTATCGACGCGCAATGACGACCCAAAAACAGCCAGTCGTCCTTGGGACAAAGACCGCGATGGTTTTGTCCTTGGTGAAGGTGCCGGCGTGGTCGTGCTCGAAGAATATGAGCATGCCAAAGCGCGTGGTGCACGTATTTACGGTGAACTGGCTGGTTTCGGCATGAGTGCTGATGCAAACCACATGACCGCGCCGTGTGAAGACGGCGAGGGCGCTGCACGCTGCATGACCAACGCCTTACGCAATGCACAACTCAACCCGCAGGATGTCCAGTACGTTAATGCGCACGGCACCTCGACGCCACTCGGCGACAAGGCAGAAACGATTGCTGTCAAGCGTGCTTTTGGTGATCATGCCAAACAATTGGTGGTGAATTCCACGAAGTCGATGACCGGGCATTTGCTTGGCGCGGCTGGCGGTATCGAAGCCGTTTTCTCGGCGCTGGCGATCTACCATCAGGTTTCGCCACCGACCATCAACATCTTCAATCAGGATGAGTTGTGTGATCTTGACTACTGTGCCAACGAGGCGCGGCCGATGAAGATTGATGTTGCTCTGTCCAATTCCTTTGGTTTCGGCGGTACCAACGGTACTGTTGTTTTCAAGCGGGTTTAGGCTTTCATTTTCGCGCGGTGCAGTTTCCGGTCCATATCGAACTGCACCGCTCGCATCTCCTGTCACTGTTCCTGATTTTCTTCCACGTCATTGCGGCAGGCTGCGTCATGGCGCTGCCTTGGCATTGGGTGCTGCAATCCTTGCTGGGTGTTTTGCTTGGCGTGTCGTTCTGGTACTCCCTGCAGCCCACGAAAATCAGCGCTTTGCGCCTCTCCGAACGGGCCGGACTCGATTGCATCCTGCCTGCCGGCGATCGCATTGCCGTACAAATTCTTCCGGACAGCACCGTGTTTCGTCAGCTGCTTGTTCTCCGGCTGCGCTTTGGCGATACGGGGCGCGTGAAAAACCTTGTACTACTGCCCGACAACATGCTGCCTGAGCAATTTCGCGTACTGCGTCTGTGGTTGCGCTGGCAGACTAGCGAAGGCGACGCGAAGAGCGCTTGAGCAGGGTGTTTCTGGCTTTTGGCAGCATCTCAGGATAATCGCGGCTGAAATGCAGGCCGCGGCTTTCCCGGCGCTGCAAGGCACAGCGCACGATCAGATCTGCGGTGACGACAAGATTGCGCAATTCGATCAGGTCATGACTTACCCTGAAGTGCGAATAGAACTCTTCGATTTCCCGCATCAGCAGGCGTATACGGTGCTGTGCGCGCTGCAGGCGTTTGGTGGTGCGGACAATGCCTACGTAGTCCCACATGAAGCGGCGCAGTTCGTCCCAGTTGTGCGAGAT
>JBIJCY010000166.1:0-6421 GCA_044344385.1 Rhodocyclaceae bacterium
ACCACGGTGACGCCTTTCGAAGCGACCCGACTGCCCACTCGCCCGGCAAAAGTCGAACTACCCTTGCGATTGAAATCACCCTCCAGGCCATGACCCACGGCCTCGTGCAGCAGGATGCCGGGCCAGCCGGAACCGAGCACCACGCTCATGGTGCCCGCCGGCGCCGGACTGGCGGCCAGATTGGTCACCGCCTGATGCACCGCCTCACGCGCATAGGTCCGCAGCATGGTGTCGCTGAAATAACTGTAATCGGTACGCCCGCCGCCGCCAGAAGAGCCCTGCTCGCGCTTGCCTTCGTCGCCTTCGACGATGACGGTGAGCGAGACGCGCACCAGTGGCCGGAGATCGGCCGCCAACCGGCCATCGCTGCCGGCGATCAGCACGACTTCGTATTCGCCGGCGATGTGCGCCATGACTTGTGTAACACGCGAATCCTCGGCACGCGCATAGCGCTCCAGACGTTCGAGCAACTTGACCTTGGCGGTGGCATCGAGCGAAACGAGCGGATCGCGCGGCACGTAAAGCGCGTGCCCGGTCCTTTTCTTCATTGCCGGCACGCGCCGCTGCTGGCCAGCAGCGGCAATCGCCCGTACGGCGGCGGCGGCATCACCGAGGGCCAGCGCGCTGATATCGTCGGAATAGGCAAAAGCCGTTTTCTCACCGGAAATGGCGCGCACGCCGACGCCTTGATCGATATTGAAGCTGCCCGACTTGACGATCCCCTCCTCCAGACTCCACGCCTCGGAACGGCTGTACTGGAAATAAAGATCGGCGTAATCGACATCATGCGCCATGATCGTGCCAAACACTTTGGTCAGATCTTTGGCATCCAGACCGTAGGGGGTAAGCAAGGTTTTTTGTGCCTGCACAAGCAGGGATTGGGCATTTGCGGTCATTGGTTTTCCGTTAAAAAATAAAACACTTTCGACACGGAGTACACAGAGCCACAGAGAACACGGAGAAAGGCAAAACCTATTTCTGTTTTTCTCTGTGAACTCTGTGCCTCTGTGCGCTCTGTGTTAAAAGCGCTTTCATACAACCTCACATCACCCGATGTTTCAACGCCGGCAAACTGGCGCGGATTTCGGCGATTCGGGCGTGGTCCAGTTCGCCGATGACGATCCCCGGCCCTTTCAACTTGCGGTCGAGAATCTCGCCCCACGGGTCAATCAACATACTGTTGCCGTGCGTCTCACGGCCATTCTCGTGCCTGCCGCCCTGTGCGACCGCCAGCAGATAACACTGGTTTTCAATGGCGCGGGCGCGCAGCAAAATCTCCCAATGCGCCCGGCCGGTGGTTTCGGTAAAGGCCGCGGGGATCACCAACAAGTCTGTGACACCCAATGCGCGATAAAGCTCCGGAAATCTGAGGTCGTAGCAAATTGACAGGCCAACACGCCCGAACGGCGTATCAAAAGCCACCGGCAGACTGCCGGCTTCTATCGTTGTACTTTCGTTGTAACGCTCCGCACCTTTCTGAAAACCAAAAAGGTGAATCTTGTCGTAACGGGCGACACGCTCGCCCTGCGGGTTGTAGGCGACGCTGGAATTAAGCACCTTGTCCGGGTTGTCGGCCATCAGTGGAATCGACCCGCCGATCAGCCAGATGGCGTGCTTCTCAGCCGTCTCGGCAAGGAAATCCTGAATCGGCCCGCGACCATCATGCTCGCGCACCTTGACCTTGTCGCCGTCGTTCATGCCCATGATCGGAAAGTATTCGGGCAGGGCAACCAGTTGAGCACCTTGCGCCACCGCTTCGGCGACAAGGCGCGCCGCGCTGCGCAGATTGTCATCCACACGCGGCGTCGAGACCATCTGCACGGCGGCAATGCGGGCATTTTTCGGCTGATGTACGGGCTCACTGTTGAGGGGCGTCATTGGCAGCTCCGGTCGGGTTGGACAGGTTCGGCAAACGGGGTGCGGTTGCCGGCGAGAGGTTGGTGCGCGTAGCTTTCTCGACCTTGGGGTCATCCCACTTGCCTGTGACCAGATAGTCGAAGCCGAAAATCTGGTTCAGGGGATTCTGTAATATCTTGTGTGCCAGCAGGGTGGCAACCCCGGCCAGCGGATTAACCAGGGCCACGCCGAGCGCCGCACCACCGCCAAGATCAGGCTGCACATTGACTTCAAGACGTTGCGTCTCGTGCTGCAGATCGGCTTCACCACGGATCACAACGCGCGCGGCGGGGCCGTCAATCTGCAGGCGATCGGTACGCATCAGCCCATTGCTCATGGCCACATTGCCGTTGATGCTGTCGAAGGCAAAACCATCGCTGAATACATCGCGAAAATCAAGCGTAATCCGGCGCGGCAACGATTGCAGGCTGAGCAAGCCAAGTAGCTTGCCGATCCCGGGGTCAAGCTTGACGAACTGCCCCTTGCCTGCCTCGACGACCATCTCGCCACTCAGCGTCGCATAGTCGAGATCGACCGGCGGGCCATTCCAGCCGATTTTGCCGTCCAGTTGCGCCGTACCGGCACGCACGGCGCCGGGGGAGCCGAGGCGATCAAGCAACTTGCCGACGTCGCTGCTCTCAATCTTGAAATCAAGCTGCGTACGATTGCCATTGCCAAACTGCCAGCGACCTTTCCCGGACAGATTGCCGTAGGGATTGGAAAGCTGAATCTTGTCGAGTTGCCAGACCCGGCCTTCATTGTGCGCGATCAACTCAAGCCGTCCGAAACGACGCGCACCGACGGCAAAATCATCAGCGACGACATCAAGCGCCGGCAATTCTTCAACGATTTCTGCGTCCAGTTGCCCCTGCGTTGCGGTAGCAGAGGGCTCCACCAACAGTTTTTTCAGGCGCGCCGTCAGCTTGCCGCGCCCTGCCCCGTCCCAGTGCAAATCCCCCGTCGTCTCACGCGAAGCCAGTCGAACCTGCCACTGCGCCGCATTCGCCGAAGCATTCAAATCGACATCGTGAAAACGATGCCCAAGAACGCCCACATCGGCCACCTTGAGATCGATGCTGGAAATCAGCGAAGGCTGGGCTGTAGCGGCATTGCTGACGCTACGACTGGGTTTGGTCAGCAATGCCTGCCGCCAGAAATCGACATCCAGCTGTTTGCCCGTCAGCGCAAACAAAACGCCGCGCTCCGGCAATTGCAGCGGCCGGCCGACAGCAATCGCGCCACGCTCCGCTACGTAGCCGTCGACCTGCTTGCGCCGGATCAACTGTACGGCCATGGCGTTGCCGAGCGAAGTACTGAGTTGATCACGTTGCACTGGCGAACCACTGGGCGGCGTCACCGCTGGCAACAGTATTTTTTCGAAACGGAAGGGCATCGCCTCGGCAGCCGTCTTGTTGAAAGGCTCGGGCAGGCTGGAGGCCAGCCCGACCAGATTCGAGTCGATCACCAGATCAGCGCTGCGCTTCCTGACGCGCACCTCACCACGGTAGTTAACGACCCCCGACAGGCTGTCGAAGATCGGCAAATTCGCCTGCTTGCGCAACTGCCCGACGCTGACCGAACCGTTGGCCGTGATCAATACCTTGCCGTCGGACTGGGTGCCGCCCTTGATCTTGAGTGGCCCGCCAAACAGCGTGGCGTTGATTTCCGGCACCCGTAAATCCTTATCACTGAAGTGCAAGGTGCCATTCACCTGCTCCAGCGCCGGCAAACCAGGATCAACGGTGACTTCGTTCGCCTGAAAATGATAAATGCCCTTGGTCTTTGAATCGCCAAGACGCGCCTCTTCAAGCGGAATAACCAGATCCAGATCCAGATAACCATTGCCTTTTGCCTGCATTTCTTCAGTAAAGTGATCAATGCGTTCACCGATCGGACTTTGTTCGATGAACTTCAGGAATTCGGCCGTCGGCCCCTCGGCCCGGCCCTTGAGCAAGAGCATGCTGACCGGCGCATCGAAATCGGGAATTTCGGCACGCGTCTTCGCCAGTTGCGCGCCGAGCATCATGCCGCGCCGCACATCAAGAACCATGCCGGCACCCTCGAAACGCAAATCCGCATAAATTCCCGTGATCTTCGGCCAGCCTGTTCCATAATCAAGCGTCACGTCGTTCGCTTTGAGCGTGGCGAGAAGCTGTCCATGCTGCTTGTCGAGAAAAGGATATTGCGCAAGATCACCCTTGAGCACGAAATTCACGTCGCTCGCCATTCCGCTGATCAATGAATCACGCACCCAATGCCGCGCCGGCGCATTGACCGCATGCGGCATGTAACGCCAGACAGCACGCGCATCAGCGCGCGATAACGCGGCCGTGAGATCGATACGACCCGGACCGTCACCCGTGTACTGATAGGTGCCTTGGGCCGTACCCGCCGCCTCTGGCCCGGAAAATTCAACATGTGACAGCTCGACATCTATCGCGCCTTTGCCGATCTTCCATTTGGCCTGGGCACTGAGTGTGTCCAGCGCGATCAGCGACTCGGGAAAAACGCGCGGCAAATCAATCGTTGGCTTCTGCGAACGAAATACTGCGCTGCCGCCGCGTTCGTTTGCCTCGATCGTTCCTGAAAGCCCGGAAACCCCGGGAAAGTAGCCCTGCGCCTTGTGCGCCATGTCGTCAAAACGCGCTTTCAACGAATACGACTGTAGCTGCACAGCATCACCGCGCCAGGCAACGCGCAAGTCGCTAACCAAGCCGCGCGGATCGTACTCCAATAGCATTTTACGTGATTGGGCATCAAGCGGCAGATGCTCAGCCAGACCGGCCAGCGCTTCGAGGTCGAGGCTGCTGGCGGTGGCTGCACCACCGGCCGATTTACTACCGGACGCAGGCTGCCAGTCCACATGGAAATCGGTCGGTGCAATGCGTATGGCCTCACGCGCACTGCCTTTTCCAAGCGGCTGCGCCCGGGTGAGCAATTCGATACGCCGGCCATTGACTTCAAAGCCCTTCTGCGAGAATTTCGCGCCAAGCCGACCCGCCAGATGATCAAGTTCGATACCCGGCAAATTAGGCAAGAGACGCAGGCTGACATCCTGCAGCGAAACATCCGCAGTGACTGCGTTCAGGCCGCCATCGGCAAACCCGGCCCAGACACGCACCGCGCCTCGGCCATGCGGCAGCGCCACCGGATAGTCGATCCAGCTGCGCCAGACAGCGAGGTCAGCATAGTCAATCTCGGCATAGACCCGCCCCTTCCAGGACTCAAGCAGATCCAGATCGCTGCCGCGAAAATCGCCGCGCAGATCAATTTTCGATGCCAGATCGGAAGGCGGTAGCGCGGTCAGGCCAAAACGATGACTACGTCCGTTGTTGTCAAGCGCAAAATTCAGATCTTCGAGCACCAGTGGCGGCGCCTTGCGCTGCTCGTCTTCCCAGACCAACGTAGCGCCGGTGATGCGGATCCGCTTCTGTGCCAGCACCCAGTCGGCAACTGCGCCATCGCTACGCTCCTGACTGAGCGGAATACCGGCAACGGAGATGCGGCCGTCGGCATCACGCCGCAGGTGCAGCGTGGGCTCGTCAATGCGCAGCAGGCGCAACTGAAGCTGAGCGGTCGGCACAGACCACCACGATAAAATTGACTCGACACTCGAGAAAGCCAGCGCCGGCCGCCCCTGCGAATCGGCAATACGTACATCGAACAGCGTCAGATCCGGGTTGATGCCGGCCCAACTCGCCTCGATACGGCCAATACTGACCGGCTGGCCAAGCGACTGACTGGCAATCCGCTCAATATCGCCACGATAGTTTTCAATGTTGGGCAAAATGCTGTACCGCAGCGCCAGCACGAGCAGGACGAAACCGAAGTAAATCAGCCAGAAACCCCAGACTAGCGTCCGCCAAAGCCCATGCGCCGCCGGATGCGCGAGAAAAGGCAGCAGCCGGTAAAAGCGGTGGTATAGCGCCGGACGCAACTCGTCCTGACGCATCAGGCGCCGCTAACCCGTGAGGGGGTTTGCACTATATTGCGAAGGGTCACTAGAATGGCAAAATACACGAGTAGATCGAAGGCTCAATTGTAACGGCTTTGCCTGCCGCATTTGGCGGAAGCTGTGCAAACACAAAGGCAATTTAATTGCATCTAAAAATCACAACCCCACCACAGAGCCACAGTGGTGAGGTTTTACTTGAATAATTCTTCTAGCCCCTCGCCATGAACCAACAGCATCAGCCACACCCGCAATGGCAAACCGCCCTTGCCCACAGCCGCTATCTGCGGCAATTACTCGAGGCTCGCCCCGAAATCGACACGTGGCTGGAGGAACACGCTAGCCAGGCGGTTGATACCAAGCTGATGCTCGAATTTCTCGCAGCAGCCGCACCCGCCGATGACGACAGCCTGAAGCGCTGTCTGCGCCGCTTGCGCCAGCATGTGATGGCGGCGCTCATCGTGCGCGACATTGGCAGCAGCGCAACGCTGGCCGAAGTAGTCGAGACCATGACGCAATTAGCCGACATCACCACCAACTTCGCGCTCGATTTCGCACATCGCCAGTTGGCAG
>JBIJCY010000168.1:0-6411 GCA_044344385.1 Rhodocyclaceae bacterium
CCCGCCCATGAAACGCCTCGCCCTCAAAATTGACGTAGACACCTATCGCGGCACCCTGCGCGGCGTACCTGCGCTGCTCGAACTGCTGCACAAGCATCAGGCGCAAGCGACCTTTCTTTTCTCGCTTGGCCCGGATCAAACGGGGCGCGCCATCAAGCACGCCTTCCGGCCGGGTTTCATAAAAAAGGTAAAACGCACCTCCGCCATCGAACACTACGGTCTGCTAACGCTGATGTACGGCACATTATTGCCGGGGCCGGACATTGGCAAACGCTGTGCCGATATATTACGCAGCGTACGTGACGCCGGCTTCGAAGTGGGCATCCACTGCTGGAACCACACACAGTGGCAGGACAGCATCGCAGCAGCCGACAACGCCTGGGTTGAGACTGAGATGGACAAAGCCTGCCGGCGCTTCGAAGAGATATTCAGCGAAAAACCCAGGGTGCACGGCGCCGCCGGCTGGCAGATGAACCGCCATGCGCTACGTCTGACGCAACGCCTCGGCTTCACCTACGGCGCTGACGGGCGCGGCGACTGTCCCTTCATACCCGTCGTCGACGGTGAAATCATCGCCTGCCCGCAATTGCCAACCACATTGCCAACACTCGACGAGCTGATCGGCACCGATGGATTGACCACAGACAACGTCGCTGACCATCTGCTGCAACTGACTGCGACAGCCAGCACCGACCAGATCTTTACCCTGCATGCAGAGCGCGAAGGCATGAAACTCGCTGCCGTGCTCGATAAACTTCTGGCCGGATGGAAAGCACAGGGCTTTGAACTGGTGGCTTTGCGCGACATTTACACGTCGTTGGAGCTTAAAAATCTGGCGCGGCACGAAGTCTTGTTCGCCGAAATTCCCGGCCGCTCGGGCAAACGTTTTGTTCAAGGCCCGGAATTTCTCGGCAGCCAATAAAAAAGCGGCCGAAGCCGCTTTTTTAGCGTTTAAAGAAAACGATCAATCGCGTTCGCCACTAAACGCCATCAGCAGATTCAGTAAACTGACAAATACGTTATAGACGTCCAGATACACCGAAAGCGTCGCCGAAATGTAGTTATCTTCGCCGCCATTCACAATGCGGCTGATGTCGTACAGGATATAAGCTGAGAAGATCAACACGGCCACCGCAGAGATCACCAGCGATAGCACCGGAATCTGAAAGAAAGCATTCGCCAGCGCCGCCAGCAGAACCACGACCATGCCGACGAAGAGGAAGTTACCGAGGAAGCTGAAATCCTTTTTCGTCACTGTGGCAACCGTTGCCAGCGTAAAGAAGATCGCTCCGGTACCGCCCGCCGCCATGGCGATCAGCGAGCCGCCGTTGGAGAAGCCGAGCGCCACCTGCAGGATACGCGAGAGCATGAGCCCCATAAAGAAGGTAAAACCAAGCAACAGGACAACGCCCATGCCGCTGTTTTTCGTGCGCTCGATACCCCACATGAAGCCAAATGCGATGCCGAGGAAAACCAGAAAGGAAATCACCGGACTGCCGGCGAAGAAGGAAAACTTCATCTGTACGCCAAGCAACGCACCAATCACGGTAGGCACCATCGACAAGGCGAGCAGCATGTAAGTGCTGCGCAATACCTTGTTGTGCTGCAGCGACAACTCCTGCGTCGCCTGACCTGTCATCTGAAACTCTGGTTGCATTGATTCATCCTCCCGTTGTGTGCAAGTACCGCTATAAGACTAGTGCCAGCAGTTGCCTCTATGGTATAGCGATCCGGTCAAGAAGTTTCAAGTCTCGCTCACCGGCCTCCGCGATGGCGCCTATGGTATCATTCGCGTCGCTAAAAAATCATTCCAAAGCAGTCTCCCGACTGGCTTTGAAGACAATTGCAGGAAGCTTGGCAGAGTGGTCGATTGCACCGGTCTTGAAAACCGGCAACCTGAAAGGGTTCCAGGGTTCGAATCCCTGAGCTTCCGCCAGATATAACAACGGCCTGACGAGCATTGTTCGTCAGGCCGTTTGTATTGCAGCGCCTTGCGAGCGATCAAAACCCGTCACAAAAACAGAACTTGCTGCGCCCTTCCAATTTGGCGCGGTACATCGCTTCATCAGCCCGTTTCGCAAGCACCTCGGGATCCTCGCCGTGATCCGGAAACACAGCAATGCCGATGCTCACACCGACACTAACAACCGTAGCGCCGATCTGAATGGGTTGGCTGATCACTTCGATCATTTTCGTGGCGACCAGCGCAGCCTCAGTCGATTCAGAAAGGTCGGGCAGAATAACGGCAAACTCGTCTCCACCGACGCGCGCCGCCGAGTCTGACTGCCTGATCGCCTCAAGAAGGCGCTTGGCGACCACCCGCAAAACCTCGTCACCGAAAGCGTGGCCATGCACATCATTGATCGGTTTGAATCGATCGAGATCAATAAACAAAAGCGCACAACGCCGTTCGCAGCGCCGGCTTAAAGCCAGTGTGCGCGGCAGCAAATCATGAAAATGCAGGCGGTTGGGCAGATCGGTCAGAGAATCGTGGTTCGCCAGATGCTCAAGGCGCTCAACCGCGCGCTTTTCGTCGCTCACGTCCTCGAGCAGCGCCACAAAATGGGTGATTGAACCAT
This sequence comes from Rhodocyclaceae bacterium, assembly GCA_044344385.1. GTDB lineage: Bacteria > Pseudomonadota > Gammaproteobacteria > Burkholderiales > Rhodocyclaceae > CAJBIL01. Next base: position 2,580 of record JBIJCY010000168.1, read on the forward strand.
CAGCTCTCTGCAGTGGCGACACTGTCTGCCGGGCATAATAGTTCGCGCCATTGCTTCGCTTATTGATCACATCGGCCCGCCACACCTGCCCCGCCAATAGCGTTTCCCACATCTGTCTAAAAAACTCTTTGTCATGCAGCCCGGAGCTGAATACCGACGGCAGGCAGCCAACGATATCTTGCCTGGCGTAGCCGGTGACCCTGACGAAAGCCTCGTTCACCCAAGTGATATGCCCATCCGGATTAGTGATGAACACAGAGGTGGCGGTCGATGCAAGCACCTGCTCGTAGAGCCGTAACTGCGACTGGTCGTACACTGCTTCGAATGCCAGGCTGGCATGACTGATTATCGACGACACGTTCTCGAACAAAGCCAGAAAGCCTGCCTCGTCGTCCATATGCCCGTATAGCGCAAGAACGCCAAACACAGTGTCATTAACATAAACAGGAAGCGCAACGAAGAGGTTGCAGCCTGCGGGAACCAAGGCGGGGTCGAGCAGCGCCCACTCCCGCATCCGATCGTGAACAACGCGCGGCTCTGCGGTTGCAAGGGCCGCCAGAACCGGATTGCTTTCGCCGTCATTGACGTCGAGTTCAATCGCAGCGATGGTCTGCGCTGCCAAGGCCTCAACGCCCTGCCCCGCCCCGGCGATATACAGCAATTGGCGATTAAGCTCCTGCCGTCCAAGCCATGCACAGGAGAGTCCAAACAACGGAATCAGGCCGGTGCACAAGTGCAGTGCAAGCTCGCGAGTACCCGCCTTGTGATGCAGCAAACGACGATCAAACTGCTGGAACACCGCCTCCATGGCCTGCATCTGGCGCTGCTCAGTCACATCCTTGGCAAAAACCCAGGCGCGTTCGATCGCCACACCTTCTTCATCAAGCACGGGATGAACACGCCATGCCAAGCATCTCCCGTGGCGCCAATCTTCGCCCGAAAGCGGCTTGCGCGTCTCCAGAACGGTTGCCAAAGCGGATCTCCGGCTCTGCGCAATTTCATCTGGCAGAAACGAGAAGAAGCTCTGCCCAAGCATCTGCTCGCGCGTCAAGGCAAAGCGCTTCGTACCCGTTTGATTGATATCCAGAAGGATGCCGTCGCTACCGAGGAGCATCACCGATTCATCGGCCGCATCAAGCAGCGTCCGTAAATCGTGGACATCTTCACTGACGGTTTCGCCGGCCACGCGCGCCGGCAAACGGGTGAACGCATAGGCGATCGCACCGATCAGGATTGCCAGACTGAGAAAGGAAACGAGAGCCAAGGTGCACTACTCCTTCAGGTCACATTCACAACACATCTTGACGCCACAGCATCTACACTACGCGCAGCGCATCGGCCCAGCAATTGGGTGTTTCGTAAAGCCTCACTTGTTGCAGATGCAGATGGTTGCCATAAGTATCGCGATAAACCGCATCAAGAATCCGGAAAGCCAATTGCGCAAGGTTCTCTGCGGTCGGCACACAATCGAGCAACACCGTCTTATGATCAGGTAACGACTGCAGAAACTGCACCACGGCGGTATCGCCTGAATAGGCGAGAAAGGCGTGATCCCAGAGGTCAACCAAATGAGTTGTGGCCAGCGTCTTGACGTCAGAAAAGTCCATGACCATGCCATTTACAGCATCACCATCGCGCCGGATGATATCGCCGGCCAGCGTAATCTCGATCGCATAGCGGTGACCGTGCAGATGCCGGCACTTGCTTTTGTGGTCAGGGATCCGGTGACCGGCATCGAACTCAAGGCGGCGGGTAATAAGCATCGCAAAAACCGGCAGAATGTCTGTGTCTGATTATATCATTGTGACATCAGGCGCCCCGCAGCAGCCCGGACAAACCTTTGCAGACTCGAGATAAGCGATGCTGAACCAGACCGACCACAGCCGGAACAGTGCCGGCCTCACCTACGTTTACCCTGTTGTATCAAGACGCGCGGGCGGCGTTTCGATTGGCATCAATCTCAACGTCAACAATGCGTGCAACTGGGCTTGCGTCTATTGCCAGGTACCCAACCTGACGCGCGGCGGGCCACCGGCAATCGATCTAAAACTTCTTGAGGAGGAACTGCGCGCGTTTTTACTCGATGCCACAGAAGGCGATTTTATGCTCCGTGAAGCCCCGCCAGAAGCGCGTCGACTGATGGATGTTGCGTTCTCGGGCAATGGCGAGCCAACCAGCGCCGCCGAGTTTGGTGAGGCTGTCGTGCTGGTCGAAAAGGTTTTGCGGAAATTCGATCTTCTGGACACGCTGACACTCAGGCTGATCACCAACGGCAGCCTCCTGCACCGTGATGTGGTGCGCCAGGGAATCGCGCGCATCGGCGAGTTGAACGGTGAGGTGTGGTTCAAAATCGACCGCGCAACCAACGACGGAATAGACTTGGTCAATGGGATACGGCTGGCGCCGGAGCGAATCAAAACCGCTTTGCTCACCTGTGCCGAACTTGCCCCCACCTGGGTACAAACCTGTTACTTCGCAATCGATGGCGGGGAACCCAGTCAGCCAGAGCAATCCGCCTACCTGGAACTCATCGCTTCGGCCAGCCAAAAGATAAAGGGCGTGCACCTGTACGGTCTTGCACGCCCCTCACTTCAACCGGATGCCCAACGCCTGTCAAACCTGTCGCCGGAAAACTTCCAGAGGTTTGCCAACAAGATTTCCGCGCTTGGTGTTGAGGTCGCCGCCAACCCCTAAGCCGCGCAGAGAAAATTCAAGCGCCCTTCTTGCCCTTGCTCTTGGCTGCTTTTTTCAGGGTCTTGTACAGCTCTGACTCTTCACTCTTCAAATATTCGATGATATCGAAGTCATCGCGCTTGATGCGCTGGATGTCGATTTGCTCAACATGCACCAGACGCAGCAATTCGCGCACTGGCTTCGGCATATTACGGCCGCTCTCGTAGCGTGAACCACCGCTTTGCGTAACGCCAATTTTTGACCAGAACTGTTGCTGGTTCAAACCCAATTTGCGACGAATCTCACGCGGATCGACCTTCTCGGTAGCTTTGGGGCTGCTCATGATTATCCTTTTTGAACGGTTACGCTGCGGGGGCAAAACCGGAGACTTGACGACTCCCGGTTACAAAATTTCGTATATGACCTTAGTCATAGATTCGGCAGTATAGAACAAACACATAAATTTGCAAGTGGCATTGTTAAAGACCATATCACTAATCAGGACAAAGGCCAGAAAACCGGACAGCCCTTACCTTTCAAAGCCACAATGCGTTAAAATCACCGTCTTTCGTTTGCCCCAATTGGATCAGGAATGGCGCTGATAGTTCAGAAATTCGGCGGCACGTCGGTCGGCTCGACGGACCGTATCAAAAACGTTGCCAAACGCGTTGCCCGGTGGAAGGCACAAGGACACGACATCATCGTCGTTCCTTCCGCCATGTCCGGCGAGACCAATCGCCTGATCGGCCTGGCCAAGGAGATTTCGGCCTCGCCCGACCCGCGTGAACTCGACGTGATTGCATCAACCGGCGAACAGGTCACTATCGCCCTGCTGGCCATGGCCATGCACGAAGAAGGTCTCAAAGCAAAGAGCTATACCGGCGCACAGGTACGCGTGCTGACCGATAGCACCCATACCAAGGCGCGCATTCTCAGCATCGACGACGAACGTATTCGCAAGGATCTGGCCGACGGACATGTCGTTGTCGTCGCCGGCTTTCAGGGCGCCGACGAGCACGGCAACATCACCACACTGGGACGCGGCGGTTCGGACACCTCCGCAGTGGCTCTGGCGGCGGCGCTGAAAGCTGACGAATGCCAGATCTACACCGATGTCGATGGCGTTTACACAACCGACCCGCGCATCGTTCCCGAAGCA
>JBIJCY010000431.1:0-6391 GCA_044344385.1 Rhodocyclaceae bacterium
CAATGGTGGCGCCTACGCCGAAGATCGAGTAGCCACTGACCCGGATGTCTTCGAGTTGGAATCCGTCGAGGCCACCGAAGTGGAAGCGGGCCGCGCCGGAGATGCCAAAGACCTCCTGCAAGCCGCCCGAATCGTTCGGGATCGAGATGGCCACCGACGCCTGCGGCATGTCGACGTTGATCCGCCCGGTAGGCATCCGGGTGAAGGAAACGGCACCCGAGACCGTGAAGATGCCTGCCGCGCTGATGGTCAGCGCGGTGGCCGGATCGATTTCACCCGCCTCGTTGAAGCCCGCCGAGAACTCTTCGACCTTCGCCGCCGAGTTGAACTTGACGCGGATCGCCGCCTGTTCGCCCGCCTCGTCGATAAGACCGTCGGCGTCATCGTCCTTGCCGTTCAATTCGACCGGGACGGTGGCAAGCGGATCCGACGGCAGGATGATGGACTTGTCGAGCGCCTGTCCGGAATTGTTGAGCCGCACGGTGATGGAGCCGCTGATGGTCAGGCCGTCGATTCCGACGAAACTGACTTCACCGTAGGCGTACACCGCATAGCGCGCCGTGCCGCCTGGTGCCGAGGCCCACTTGATGAGTCCGACGCTAGCGTTGGTGACCAGCAGGCCGACTGCATCCGGGTTGAGGTCGCCCGCGTCGTTGCGCAGCGTCTGTCCGGTCGGGATCGAGCCGAGGAAGATCTCGACGTTGCGGGCGCCATAAAGCGTCATGTCGCCGTCGGTCTGGACCGTGAAGTCGCCGCTCAGTTCGAAGAACGGCGGCACGGAAATGCTGGCGTTGAGGATCGCGAAGCGGACGACGTTGCCTTCCGCCGCGGTGAACTTGATGGCAATGTTGGTGTTGCCGACCGATATGGTCTGGTTCACCGCCTTGCCGGTAGTGTTGATTTGCAGCAGCACATCGCCGCCCAGGGACGGTACGCCGGGATCCCCGGTGGAGAGGTCCACGCTGACGCGCATCTGGCCGGCGATGCCGTCCGGCCCGAAGATGAAGCCGCCCTGCCCGTCGAACAGGCCGACCCCGAGTACGCTGACCTCTACATCCGAGGCAGCGATGCGGATCGCCTTCGGCGCGGGGATCGCATCGCCCGGATTCGGATCTACCAGCGTGACTTGCTCGAAGCTGAAGTTGCCGCTGAGGACGAATGGATCGGAAATCGCGGCATCGTCGAACGTTACCCGGAGGTCGAGGAAGCCTGCCAGGCGCAAAGACGGTCCCTTGGCCAGTGAGAGGACCTTGGTGTTGCCGAGGCTGTCGATGACGAAGGTTTCGTTGACCGCTGCGTTCGTGGTGTTGATCTGGACGGCGATGTCGCCGCTGATCCCGAGGTTGGCGCCGTCGCCGTCGACCACGAGACTGTAGTCGTTGAGCTCGATGCTCGCCGCCATGCCCTGCTGGGTGATCAGGAAGTAACCAGACAGGCCGCTCAGTTCGAAGACCGGATCGGCCGGATCGCCGAGCGCGAAGCTCAGATTGGTCAGGGCGATCTTGATGACTGACGACCCGTTCGGGCGGAAAGACTGTTCGAAGGAGATGAAACTGGAGAGGGTGATGTCCGCGGTGTCGTCGGTGTCGAAATCAAGTCCGAGGGTGACGTTACCGGAGGCAGCGATGATGCGGGTGGTCATGTCGAGGACGATCGAATTGCCGCCCCCCGTGCCGACGGTGAATCCGCTGCTGCCGAAGCTGGATCCCGTAGCCTTGAAGTTGATGACCGGGGGCGGAGGACCGGTCGGGGTCGCACCGCCGGTCGTCGGCGCGCTGGCGCCATTGACAGCCACCTGCAGTTCGCCGGCACCCAGGATGACACCGGGCACCCCTACCAGCGTAATGCCGTTCGCACTCGCCCGCAGCGCGAAGTAGCTTGACCGGTCGGCGATCGCGACCGGCTTGAACAGCGCCAACCCGAAGTCGAGATCGGTGATCGCCAGACCGATGGCGCCGTTGGCATCCGGATCGTCGTTGAGGTCGAACAGGCCGTCGCCGTTGCTGTCCGGATCGCCCACCCCGACGAAGGCATTGACGTTGCTCGCGCCAACGGTCAGGACATTGACCGTTTTGCTCGTGCCATTGGTCAGCACAATCGTCTGCGGCGTATTGCTCTTGACGAATTCGAAGTTGCCGCTGACGTACACGAAGTTATCGATGATGATGGTCACGGCGCCGTACGCGCGAATCACGTCGGTCGTGTAGTCAAGCGTGATCGACGGCGCCTCGAGGGCACCCGCGCCATCAGGATCGATCCCGGTCTGCACGACAAGGCCGTCGTCCGCCGCAAAACTTGGGCTGTCCTTGAGATTCAGGGCCTGGGGCGCGCCCGCGGCGTCCTTACCGCCATTGATATCGACCGCGAGTAGATCCGCGCGGATGGTGATTCCATCTATTCCGACCACCTCGGCGCCGCCTTCCGCATGGATCGAGTAATAGCTGCTCGTATCGGAAGCGCTACCTGACTTGAAAAGTGCCAGTGCGAACTTGACGTTGCGCAGAACGAATCCCATCGCGCCATCCGCCTGCGGTACATCGGTGTCGTCTATGAACCCGTCCTCGTTGGAGTCGACAAAATACGGCCCGCCCACACCGACGAAGGCATTGACATCGCTGGCGCCTATCGTCATCACCGTGACCTGCTTAGTGGTCGTGCTGCCGGCGATCTTGACCGTCTTCAGGACGCTGCTCATGCTGAACGAGAACTGGCCGCTCAGGTGGAGGAAATCGGCAACCGAGACAACGGCATAACCGGAGACCATCAGTTCGATTCCGGCATCGACGTTCGGTACACTCGCCGGCATCAGACCCATGGTGTTGCCGAAGAAGGTCGGCCAGTCGAGCTTGGCCGGTATCGTCGCCACATTGTTGTCCGTGTCGCTCGCGGTGTTGAGCTTGAGCGCTCCGCTCTTCAGGGCGACAGTCAGTCCGTCGATGCCCACCAGTTCCGCTGTGAGCCCGCTGATCTCCAGCGCCATGTAGCTTTTGTCGTCCGTCGCGATCAGCGGCGTGCCGTTGTTGTTCTTCAGTGTCACCAGGCTCAGGCTATCCAGCGAAGCATGGAAGCCGAGGCCCCCGGCGAACTCGATGGTATCGTCGCTGAAGCTGCCCGTGGCAGAACCGTCATCACCTGCATTGTCCTTGAGTTCGCCGCCCGCGCCGATGAACACCTCGACGGCGCTGGCGCCGGTAAATGAGTTGATGCCAAGTGTCAGCGCCAGCGCCTGATAGACCGTGTCCGCATTCAGGCCGGTACCGCCTGGCGCATTATCGGCACCAAAATGTGTCACTGTGCCAATCTGAAGTTTGAAACTGCCCTTCGCCACCAGCACGCCGAAGGCGTCCAGCGCCACCGAGCCTTGCGCTTCAATACCGACCCCCGAACCCACCTGCGGAATGACGGCCGGCACCATGCCGATTGTGTTGCCGAAGAAGCTTGTCCAGTCGATCTTGGCCGGTACCGTCGCCACGTTGTTGTCGGAGTCGGTGGCGGTGTTGACCTTGACCGCACCGTCCCACACGCCGAAGGTCAGGCCGTCAATGCCTACCAGCTTGGCCGTGAGACCGGTGATCTCCAGCGCCATGTAGCTCTTGTCATCCGTCGCGACCAGCGGCGTACGGTTGTTGTTCTTCAGCGTCACGAGGCTCAGGCTGTCCAGGGAAGCATAGACTCCAAGCCCCGCGCTGATGTTCACCGTATCGTCGCTGAAGGTGCCCGTCGACGCCGCGTTGTCGCCATTGACGTCGTCCAGCGCCCCGCCGATGCCGACGAACACTTCGACCTTCGTCGCGCCGACAAAGGCGCCGCTGCCCAGCGTCAGCACCATCGTCTGGTATTCGGTGTCGGCATTTATGCCTGAGCCGCCAACTACCCGGTTTGCCCCGAGTTCGGTCACCGTGCCCAACTGAAGCTTGAAGCTGCCCTTGGCGATCAGTACGCCGAAGGCGTCCAGCGCCACCGAGCCTTGTGCTTCGATACCGACGCCGGCACCGACCTGCGGTATCACCGCCGGCACCAGACCCACGGTGTTGCCGAAGAAGGTCGGCCAGTCGAGCTTGGCCGGTACCGTCGCCACGTTGTTGTCGGTGTCGGTGGCGGTGTTGACCTTGACCGCGCCGCTCCACACGCCGAAGGTCAAGCCCTCGATGCCCACCAGCTTGGCGGTGAGACCGCTGATCTCCAGCGCCATGTAGCTCTTGTCGTCGGTCGCCACCAGCGGCGTGCTGTTGTTGTTCTTCAGCGTCACCAAACTCAGGCTGTCGAGCGAAGCGTAGAAGCCCAGACCGGCGCTGATGTTCACCGTGTCGTCGCTGAAGGTTCCCGTCGCCAGCGCGTTGTCGCCATTGACGTCGTCAAGCGCCCCGCCGATGCCGACGAACACTTCAACCTTGGTCGCGCCGGCAAAGGCGCTGCTACCCAGCGTCAGCGACATCGCCTGGTACGTCGTGTCGGCATTCGCCCCGGTGCCGCCCAGTGCGTTATTGGCGCCCAAGTGCGTCACCGTGCCCAGCTGAATCTTGAAGCTCCCCTTGGCGATCAGTACGCCGAAGGCGTCCAGCGCCACCGAGCCTTGTGCTTCGATGCCGACGCCGGCACCGACCTGCGGTATCACCGCCGGCACCAGACCCACGGTGTTGCCAAAGAACGTCGGCCAGTCGAGCTTGGCCGGCACCGTCGCCACGTTGTTGTCCGTGTCGGTGGCCATGTTGACCTTCACCGCCCCGTTCCACATGCCAAAGGTCAGGCCTTCGATGCCCACCAACTTCGCGGTGAGACCGCTGATCTCCAGCGCCATGTAGCTCTTGTCGTCGGTCGCAATCAGCGGCGTGCCGTTGTTGTTCTTCAGCGTCACCAGGCTCAGGCTGTCGAGCGCGGCGTAGAAGCCCAGGCCGGCCGTGATATCCACCGTGTCGTCGCTGAAGGTGCCTGTCGATAGCGCGTTGTCGCCATTCACGTCCTTGAGCTTGCCGCCGACGCCGACGAAGGTTTCCACTTTGGACGCGCCGGTAAAGACGCTGGCGCCCAACGTCAGTGACATCGCCTGGTAGGTGGTGTCGGCATTTATCCCGGAGCCGCCGGCCACCCCGTTTGCACCCAGTTCGGTCACCGTGCCCAGCTGAAGCTTGAAACTTCCCTTGGCGATCAGTACGCCGAAGGCGTCCAGCGCCACAGAGCCTTGTGCTTCGATGCCCACCCCCGCCGTCACGTTCGGAATGCTGGCCGGCACCAACCCGGTGGCGCCCGTAAAGAACGTCGTCCAGTCAAGCTTGGCCGGTACCGTCGCCACGTTGTTGTCGGTGTCGGTCGCGGTGTTGACCTTTACCGCGCCGTCCCATACGCCGAAGGTTAAGCCCTCAATCCCCACCAGCTTGGCCTTTAGACCGCTGATCTCCAGCGCCATGTAGCTCTTGTCGTCCGTCGCGTTCAGCGGCGTGCCGTTGTTGTTCTTCAGCGTCACCAGACTCAGGCCGTCCAGCGAGGCGTAGAAGCCAGTACCCGCCGTGATATCCACCGTGTCGTCGCTGTAGTCGGTCGCCGTGCCGTTGTTGTTGAGGCTGCCGCCCACACCAACGAAGGTTTCAACTTTTGTCGCGCCGACAAAGGAACTGCTACCCAACGTCAGCGACAACGCTTGGTAGTCGGTGCCGTCCTTGGTCACCGTGCCCAGTTGTGCCTTGAAACTACCCTTTGCAACCAGAATGCCATCCACCGCATTAAGAACTACGCTGCCAACCACGCCAAGATCCACCCCGGCGTTGAGGTCGCCAACCGTGGTGGCGTTCAGGGCCGCCAGTTCGGTCGCAATGTTGAGCCCGCTGCCGGTGGTGCCGAAGGTGCTCCAGTCCAGCTTGGTCGCCGCCGCACCGTTGAGCTTGGCGCTGTTGATCCCCGCATCCACGCCGTAGGCATGGAAGGCCAGCAGGTCTTCGAGTCCGATCAGGTCGCCGGCAAAGTTGTCCAGGGCGATGCCCAGGTAGGTCGTGTCGTCCGTGGTCAGCACCGCAGAGGCCCCGCGGTCCTTGACGCTGACCAGGGTCAGCGTGCCCACCGTCGCGGCAAAGCCCAGCGTGCCGTTAACCACCGTCGCCGTGCTCGTCGCGTTGCTCAGGCTGCCGCCGGCTCCGAGGAAGACGCTGGGACCGGTCAGGGTCAGCGTCATCGCATCAGCATCCTTCAGGACGCCGCTGGGCAGGTCCGCACTCTTCACCTGCCCCAGCTTGAGGTCGAAGGCCGTCTTCGCCACCAGCGTCCCGGAGAGCACGTTCACCGCGGCGCTGCCGGTGACCTGCAGTTCGATCGCGGCGATGATGTCCAGGTTGGTCAGCAGGAAGCTCGGGTCGTTGCCGTCGGCCGTGGCCGCCGTCCAGTTCATGCGCGGCGCCAGGTC
>JBIJCY010000014.1:0-20725 GCA_044344385.1 Rhodocyclaceae bacterium
GATCAGCCAGCACGGCGAGTTGGATGCTTGCCGGGCGCCCATAGTCAAACAGTTCGTTGATCGCAGCGCGGGTCGTGCGACCGGTATAGAGGACATCATCGACGAGGATCAGGGGGCGGCCCTCGACGTCGAAAGGGATTGAAGTTGGCTTGATTTGCGGGTGCAGGCCTTTTACGCCGAAATCATCGCGATAGAAAGAGACATCGATCAGGCCAATCTCATCAGGCAGACCCAGTAATTCGCACAAACGGCGGGCGATCCAGACACCGCCGCTGTGAATGCCGACCAGCGCCGTGTTTGGTAACAAATGCGGGCGGATGAGTTCTGCCAGTTCGGCGCATTGCGCCTCGGCATCGGGGAGGTCAGTGAGCGGCATCGGCGCGGATTTCCGTAGAAGATGTTGTGTTCGTTGGCTTCTCTGAAGGTGCGTGAAGGTCAGGCGTCTGCTCGAAATAACACTGCAGTATCAATTGCGCGGCCACTGCGTCGACGTTCGCTTTAGTGCGTCTGGCGTCCTGTCCGGCGGCACGCAGCCGTTCTTCGGCTTCGACGGAGGAGAGTCGCTCGTCGGCGTAGTCTACGCCCAGCCCGAAGCGGCCACGCAGTTGATTGGCGAAGCGGGTACAGCGAGCGGTCATGGCGTGTGGTGTGCCATCAAGCGCCAGCGGCAAGCCAACAACCAGTCGTACCGGCTGCCACTCAGCTATAAGTTCGGCAATTGCGGCAAAGCGCTCGACGTTTCCCTCCCCGTGGATTACGGTCAGCGGGTGTGCCTGCCGGAGCAGAGACTCGCCGACGGCAACCCCGATGCGTTTCTCGCCGAAATCGAAGGCAAGTACGGTGCCCGGTGGGCAAGCGGTGGGCGCCATTTCAGGCATGCCCGGCGTTCTCTGCAAGGTTGGTGAAGTCGATACCGAGCGTTTCCATCGCTGAGGCGAGACGCTCTTCGTAAGGGAGGTCAAAGAGTATTCGCGCTTCAGCGGGAACGGTCAGCCAAGCGTTTTGCGCCAACTCCTGTTCGAGTTGCCCGGCTGACCAGCCCGAGTAGCCAAGGGTGACCATGACGTCCTGCGGTTGGCCTTCGCGGGCGACGGCCTGCAGCACATCGCGTGAACTGGTGAGGCCGACATGCTGGTTGATCGCCAGCGTCGATTGCCACTCGCCGACCGGTCGATGCAGGACAAAGCCGCGATCTGTTTGTACCGGGCCGCCAAAAAAAACCGGCAGATCGGCAAAGCCGTGTGCTTCAAGCGGCAGGTCAATTTTTTCAAAGAGTGTCGCCAGACTCATGTCGATCGGGCGATTGACGATAACGCCAAGCGCACCCTGATCGTTGTGTTCGGCGATATAGACGAGGGTTCTGGAAAAATACGGATCGGTCATCGCCGGCATGGCGATAAGAAAGTGATCAGTCAGGTTGACGCTTTGCATGCCGATCATTTTAATCTCCGGCAGCGTTTGATACAAAGTTTGGCGAGTAATATTTGCCAATGCTCGATTCTGTCCTTGTCTGGTTCCGGCGCGATCTGCGCGATAATGACCATCTCGCCTTGGCCGAGGCGCTGCGGCGTTCCCGGCGCGTCTATTGCGCATTTGTTTTTGACCAGAAAATTCTCGACCTCTTGCCGACGCGGACCGACCGCCGGGTTGAGTTTATTCACGCCTCCTTGCTTGAGCTGGATGCGGCGTTGCGCCGTCGGGGTGGGCGGTTGATTGTCCGGCACGCACACGCCTCGGCAGAAATTCCGAAACTTGCGCAACAACTGGCTGTGGATGCGGTATTTGCCAATCGCGATTACGAGCCGCTGGCCAAACATCGCGATGCCATCGTCGAAGCCGCGCTGGAAAGGATCGGGATTGGTTTTGAATCCTTCAAGGATCAGGTTGTTTTTGACGGCGTAGAGGTGCTGACGCAAACAGGGCGGCCCTATACCATCTTTACTCCCTACAGGAACGCCTGGCTTAAGCGGCTCACCGAGGATGACCTGCATGCCCATGACGTAACAGGTGGCTGTCTTGCTATATCGCCCATGGACAGCGGCATTCCTTCGCTGGCCGATATAGGGTTTTCATCGACCGATTTGCTGCAGGTGGGTGTCGTGCCCGGGATGTCCGGTGCGCAAACCTTGCTGGATGATTTTTCTGAGCGTATTGGTTTTTACAAGTATCGACGCGATTTTCCTGCCGATAGCGGCAGCTCATCTCTTTCTGTTCATTTGCGCTTCGGCACAGTTTCTATCCGAAAACTGGCTTCACGAGCAATAGCCGCCGGCGCGTTACAGGGGGATGAAGGTGCGATGACTTGGCTTGCCCAACTCGTTTGGCGAGATTTTTATTTCATGATTCTCGACCGCTTTCCGCATGTCGTAGCGCGTTCATTCAAGCCGCAATACGATGCAATTGTTTGGGATGAAGGCGCGTCGGCCGAGGCTGCTTTTGCCGCATGGTGCATCGGGCAGACAGGCTATCCGCTGGTGGATGCGGCGATGCGACAACTGAATAAGACCGGCTATATGCACAATCGGCTGCGCATGGTTGTTGCGTCGTTTTTGATTAAGGATTTGGGCGTTGATTGGCGATGCGGCGAGGCTTGGTTTGCGCGACAGCTTATTGATTTCGATCTGGCGGCGAATAACGGAGGCTGGCAATGGGCGGCGTCGACGGGTTGCGACGCTCAACCTTTCTTTCGCATTTTCAACCCGGTATCGCAATCAGAGCGTTTTGACTCGGCCGGCAAGTTTATTAAAAGTTATTTGCCGGAACTGTCGGCGGTGCCGGGCAAGTACATTCATGCGCCGTGGTTGATGAACGAGGCTGAACAATTGGCTTGCGGGGTGGTGGTCGGGCAGCATACGCCGGCGCCGCTCGTCGCGCATGATGAGGCAAGGCGCCGGACACTGCAGCGCTATGCGGTAGTCAGGACTGGCGCTGCTGCTTGACGTAATCGGCGACGAGGGCCAGCAACTCTTCTTCCTGGTAGGGTTTTCCGAGGTACTGGTTGACGCCGATTTCCATTGCGTAGTTGCGGTGCTTGTCGGCTGTCCGCGAGGTGATCATAATGATCGGAATACCTTTCAGGCGCGCATCAGCACGAACGTTGCGTGTGAAATCGAAGCCATCCATGCGCGGCATTTCGATATCGACGATCAGGACGTCGGGTACTGTGTCGAGCAATTGCTCAAGCGCGTCTACGCCGTCTTTTGCTGTAAGTACCTCGTAGCCTTCACGTGACAGCAAACGACCGGTGATCTTGCGCACGGTCAGCGAGTCGTCGACCACCATCACGGTAGGCAAGGTGGATGCGTTGTCGCTGGTGGCGGCGGGCGCCTGCAAGGTCGGAATCGGGCTGGCGAAGGCGATTGATGGGGCGTGGCTGGTCAGTGCAACCGGATTCAGAATCAACACCACCTGCCCGTTGCCAAGCACGGTCGCGCCATCGATACCGATCACGCGGGCCAGCTGTGGCCCGATGTTCTTGACCACAACTTCCTGGTTGCCTCTGAGCTCATCGACTTGCACAGCAATGCGGTGGGAGCCGCTGCGCAGCAAGAGCACCCAGTATTGTCGGTGCATTTCCGGCAGTGCCTGCGTTTCACCCAGAAGATGTGGCAGGAAATTGAACGGGTAGTGGTTGCCCATCCATTCGGCCGCACCCGCTTCACGGATTCGGGCAAGTGCGGCATCCTTTAGATCGAGAACCTGCTCGATCATGACCGATGGAATGGCGTAAATCCGGCTACCGGTGCGCACCAGCAAGGCCTGGGTGACGGCCAGCGTGAGCGGAATGTAGAGACGGAATGAGGTGCCCTGGCCGGGCGTTGAGACAACCTCGATACGCCCCCCGAGCCCGGTGACTTCGGTTTTTACAACGTCCATGCCGATACCGCGGCCGGACACCTGCGAAACTTCAGAGGCGGTCGAAAAGCCCGGCGAGAAAATCAGATCAACCAGTTGATCATTGCTGGCTTCTGTTTCCGGTTGAAGCAGACCGGATGCGATGCCGCGTGCGCGAATTCGCTCAAAATCGAGGCCGGCACCGTCGTCGGAGAATGTCAGGATGATTTCGTTGCCTTCCTGTACCAGCGTCAGGCCGATTTCGCCGATTTCCTCTTTGTTTGCAGCGAGGCGAGCCTCACGATTTTCAAGTCCGTGCGCGATGGCATTGCGTAGCAGGTGTTCGAGTGGCGCGCCCATCTTGTCTAGCACGCTGCGGTCGATTTCGACGTGACCACCGCGAATTTCAAGGTTGGCTCGTTTACCGAGTTCTTTGCCGGTTTGCCGGACGATACGATAGAGACGATCCGACACGCTGCCGAAAGGCACCATGCGAACGCTCATCAGTTCCTGTTGAACTTCCCGATTCAGACGTGCTTGCGCAAGAATGGCGGCGTTGGCGTCGTCGAGGTTCTTGAACAGGTTCTGCTGAACGGTGGCAACGTCGTTGACCGACTCAGCCATCATTCGTGTCAGTTCCTGGAAACGCGTGAACCGGTCGATTTCAAGCGGGTCAAAACCGGCATGGCGTTCATCAGCAATCGCGGTCCGCGATTGCATTTGTGATTCGGCCTGAATTTCAATATCGCGCAACTGACGGCGTAGTCGGATGACGTTTTCTGTCAGGTCGAGCAGGGAGGTTTTCAAGCCGCGCATCTCACCTTCGATTCGGGCGCGGGCAATCGACAATTCGCCAGCCTCGTTAACCAGGCGGTCGATCAGGTCAGCACGAACCCGCAACATGGCACGTTGTGCGCTGGGGTCAGCTTCGGCGGCCTCAGTGTCGGCAGATAGTCGGCTTTCGTCGCGACGATTGACGGCAGGGGCGGCGCTGACTTTGTGCGTAGCTGGTGCAACAAACGAATCTGCAATTTCGCCGGCCGCCGGCACAGTTTCCTGCGTAGTTTCGGGCAATTCCAGCGTTTCGCCGTGCTGTAGTCGCTCGACAATCTGGATTACGGCGTCGTAAGCGCTGTCAATTTCATCGATCAGTTCAAGTGGCGCGACGCCGGTACGGTGGGCGTCCTCGATACGGGTTTCGATGGCGTGCGTAATTTCACCGAGGTTCATTGCGCCGACCATTCGAGCACTGCCCTTCATGGTGTGCAGCAGTCGAGCCAGCGTACGGGATATTTCGCTATCCGACGGGTTGGCACGCCATGCGCGAAGTTGCGCGGTGATGCCTTCGTTAAGGTCTACCGCTTCTTCAAGGAAGATAGGTAGCAACTGTTCGTCGAGTTCGTCTTGTAGTTGCGGCGTCTCGACGGTGAATGCGGCTGTGGCAGCCTTCTCTGGCTCGATTTCCGGAGGTGTTTCTTTTATCTCCGGCGAAGCCGTGGGTTGCTCGGTCAATGCCGTCGGGTAAAGGCTGTCGAGTGCGTCTATCAGTCGTGGGGAAGCTTCCGGACTACGTGCCTCGGCGACGGTCGATAGCATCAATTCGAGTTCGGCGATGGTTTGTCGAATGACAATGAGCGCTTCCAGACTACCGGGGTGGCTTGCGTGGTCGCGGCGCAGCAGCGCGTGCTCAAAAGCCAGCCCAAGGCGGTTGATCTGTGTCTGACCAACGGTCGCGGCCGTCCCGGCAAGCGTGTGGGCGGCACGGTACATTTCGTGCGGCGTTGGTGCCTCTATGTCGTCTTCGAGCAAGGAGAATTCGTGCTGCAAAGTTGCCAGATGGACCCGCGCCTCTTCGAGAAATATGTCGTTGAGCGTTGGCGTAATCAAAATACGCGAGTCGGTAAAGCGCTCTACAGGTGGCGCGGGTTCAAATGCGAATTCGTTTGCCAATTCAGCCGGAATTTCTTCGACGGCTTCGCTTTCGCCGATGATGAGTGGTTGTTTATCCGGAGGTGAAAGCTCGAAGTCCATTTCCCCAACATCGCCTAAGGGAGCGTATAAATCCTTTGGCGTTTCGAAGTCGATTGCCGCTATTTCGAGCGGTGTTTCCGTTGGCTCAATGGGTAACGCTACTTCCGTGACAATGTCGATGGGTGCGGCAGAGTCGGTGGACTCGGCAGCGCCGGTGGATTCGGCCGGAAGTTCAAAATCGAATTCCGGAGTGTCATCTATGTTCGTGTCGCTTGCATCGTCGTGAGCAGGGCTTGCCGAAACGTCGACCGGCATTTCAAGCGCCGTCATTTCGATGTTCTGCGCGATGTTCTGCGCTTCTGGCTCAAAAGGGCGTTCGACAGCCGCCTCCCCGGCCGTTAGTTCAATGTCCGCAATGGTGAGGGTGTCGTCAGGCAGAACGTTGGTGGACTCTAACGAGAGGTCAAAAACAAAATCACCGGGTTCATCAAGGCGGGTAATTCCGGCCGCTTCTGAACTATCCTCCGGTGAGGTCAGTTCGGCGGCTTCGATAAGGCTTGCTGGCGGCTCGATGACCTTGTCCATGCTTGCCGGTGCCGGAGCAACGCCTGGCAACGCGGCTTCAAGCAATTCATCGTCGCCACGTTTCAACAATTCTGCGAGCGCAACAAGTTTGCGTACGTCGGGCGCGGCGCCGGAAGCACTTTCAAGATGTGTGACCCAGGACGAGAAAACTTCATGGGCTTGACCGAGTAGGTCGAACAACTGTTCATTGACTTCGACTTCCTGCCGCAGCCAGAGGTTGAGTACCTGTTCGACGGACCACGCCACTTCGCCAAGATCCTTCAGGCCGACCATGCGGCCGCTGCCTTTCAGCGTGTGGAAGGAGCGGCGGAGGTCGGTCAATACCTCGGTGTTATGTGGTTCAGCGGTGAGGCGTTTGAAGTTTTCGTCGATGGCGCCGAGAACTTCGTGGGCTTCCTCAAGAAAGATGGCCAGTAGTTCAGCGTCAATCTCCTCAACACTTGACTGTGACAGGTGGAGGGTTGCTGCGGAAGGCAACGGTGTTTCTGCGGTGTGCGATTTGAGCGAGGCGATTGCCTGATCCATCTGCGGGGCCGATTCTCCGCCGGCCTCCAGTGCCGAGAGCGCAGCCTTGGTTTGCTGTCCAAGTTCCTTGTCGGCCACCAGATCGGCATCTTTTTGCAGCGCGCTGAGGTTTTGCTTAAGCTCTTCGCGCAGTCCGGCGTCGCTGGGTTGTTGCTTGAGCGCTTCGAACAGTGCGTGCGTCTCGCGCTTTTGCTGCTCGACTTCCTGTTCGACGGTTTCCGTTGGTTCTTCTTCTCTGTCGGAATGGTGGTCCGGACCTGATTGTATGCTGCGGACGAAACTTTCGAAATCGGTGGTGCCGTGCTGTATTGAGTCAATGAAAAAGCCGAGAATCGACAGTTCGTCGGCGACCCGCTCGAAATCGGATTCCTGTGGAACGTAATCGTCTGCGGTGAAGCCCTTGATGTCAGCGGCACACTGGCGTAATGCCGTGACAGCACCGTCATGGCGCATCATCGTAAGCGCCCCGATAACCTGGCGCAGCGGAACTTCGAGCGTGCTCAGGTCGGCGCGTTTTTCGGCATCGCGGAAGAAGCCGTCGAGTACCTGTTCGATCTGCGCGAGATTGGTCTGTATTTCCTTGGCAACCTGGGCGATCAGGAGCTTCTCCTGCGCCTGTCGCGACATTTCGTCGAGCTCCGGCACTTCCGATCCGGGCATGGGCGGATTTTCGGCAATACAGCCGTGAATCCGCTCGACCATGACGTCGACCTGATGGGCGAAATCGTTGCCAAGGCGTTGAAAGTTTTCCTGCGCATTTTGCGTCAGCAGGATCGCCGTGGCAATTTCCATGGCCAGCGACTCGGAGTGACGCGAGGGCTTTTCCGTCAGCCAGCGTGCGGCGGTGGCGATCGCCTGTGCGAGGCGGCGGTAGTCGGTTTGGCCAAGCTGTTCGACGGTAGCCGAAAGCGCGGTGGCGTGTTCCTTGAATAGCGGCAGTGCCTGCGCCGTACCGGCACAGAATTTGTTCCACGTTTCTTCGGTAGCGGTGATGGCTTCGCGCAGGCGGCGGCGGACGGCTTCCTGTGGCGCGGGAGTGCTGGCATCGGCACTCGGCATGATCGCTTGCAACTGATAGGCCGACTTGACGAGTTGTACCGCACCACTACAGCTGTCGGCGCTGGCAACGAAATAAAGCGCATCGCGCATCAAGCGCTCGGCGACGTTCTTTGAGCCTTCAAAAAGCCGTCGAATTTGCAGGTCAATACGCGCGCAGAGCTGTTTTACGTCGGTTTCTGCCGGTAGTGTGCCTTCAGCCAGCGCGGCGAGAAACCCGGTGGCAACCCACCAGAAGGAGCGCGCGGAAGCCATGTCCTGGGTGGCTTCAATGCGCTTGACTGCATTGAGCATCTCGCTGACGCCGCTGCGATCCTGCGGCACCCGCAGCCACGATAACAGTCCGCGCTGGAAACGGGCGCGTTCCTGGCGGAGCAGGCGCTGGAATTCGCCGCGCTCCATGGGCTGAACCGTCGTATCGCGGCGTGGCGGTCTGATCGTCAAGTCCGGAAAGAACAAGTCGGTGGCTGAGACGCGTTCCTGCCCACGTGCAGTTTGCACCTCACGGTAGATTGGGAGCAAGCGCAGCGGCTGGTTTGGCTGACCGCTGATCAGATCGTCGAGATAGTGGCGGATCGAGGCGAGCGCGCGTTGCGCGAGCGCGATGCATGCTTCGTCGGCTGGCCGCTTGTTCTGCTCAATGGCTTCGAGCAGTGACTCCATTGCTTCGGAAAACTGCGTGACACCATCAAGGCCGACAATGGTGAGCGCGCCTTGCACCTGGTGCAAGTGGGTACGGCAAAATTTGATATGCGTGAGATCACCGGCGCCATCGCTGGCGCTGGCCGTGTATTGCTGCAACGCCTGATCAGCACGTTCCAGCGCGAGGTCAATCTCGCTTTTGACCCAGGTCAGCGGGCCGACATCGAATTCCGTCGCAGCATTCATGTGGGGCAGTGTCTCCGGTCTCTGCGCTGGAATTTATGCAACCTTGAAGCCTGCCACCGAACCCTTGAGTTCAGTTGCCAGGCCTGCGAGTTCACCGACCGCGGTCGCCGTCTTTTGCGTACCGGCCGTTGTTTGCTCGGTCACACGCAAAATGTCCTGCATCTTGCCGGCGACGCCTGTTGCCGAGTTGGCCTGTTCCTGCGTCGCGTTCGAGATGCCCTCAATCAGGTCGGCCAGGTTCCTGGAAACGTCGCCAATCTCGGCCAGTGCCTGACCGGCGGCATCGGAGAGCTTTGCTCCTTCAACCACGCCCTGCGTTGATTCTTCCATGGCGGAAACCGCATCCTGTGTGTCGGTCTGAATTGTTTTCACAATCGCCGCGATTTGTTTCGTGGCTTCACCGGAGCGTTCAGCGAGTCGCTGCACTTCTTCCGCAACCACTGTAAAACCGCGTCCCGCTTCACCGGCGGATGCTGCCTGAATGGCTGCGTTGAGCGCCAGCACGTTCGTCTGTTCGGTAATGTCGGAAATTAGTTCAACGATTTCGCCGATTTCCTGTGACGATTCGCCAAGACGCTTGATCCGCTTGGATGTTTCCTGGATCTGCTCGCGAATTTCATTCATGCCCTTGATCGAGTCCTGCACGGCCAGCGTACCCTTGCCGGCAGCCGCCAGTGATTGACGCGCCACCTGTGCAGACTGGTTGGCATCGCCAGACACTTTGGTCATCGAGCTGGCCATCGCCAGGACTGACTGGCCTGCATCCTGAATTTCTATTGACTGGCGTTCCGCAGCAGCAAGCAACTCGGCTGAAGTCTGTTGAGCCATTTCGGTCGCGAGTGTCACCCGGCCCGCTGCGTCATTGATCCGGCCGACCAGAACGCGAAGTTCTTCAATCGTATAGTTGATCGAGTCAGCGATGGCGCCGGTGATGTCCTCCGACACCGTCGCGGTGCCCGTCTGTTCGCCGTCGGCCAGGTCGCCCAGTTCGTTCATCAGGCGCAAAATGGCGTCCTGGTTCTGGCGGTTCAAAGCTTCGGTTTCCTGCCGGCTTTGTTCGGCGTTGGTTGTCTGGCGATGGGTGTCTTCGAGGTAGATTCGGGCCATCACTACCAGCGTGGTGAGTGCCAGAAGAATGAGGGCGCCAAGGATGATGCCGTAGGCGCCGCGTTCGCCGACGTTGCTCTGATAGGCTTGCGCCAGTTTGTCGGTAAATTCGAGCAGTTCTTCACTGTCACGGAAAATCCGGGAACCGGCCTGTTTTGCGAGCACCAGCCGTTGCATATTGCCGAGAATGCCACCGACGGCGGTCTGGTATTCCTTGAAGTTGGCCTCAAGCTCGGAGAGCTTCAGTTTAGTATCTGCATCACCGGTGGCGGAAATTCGCAGAACCTCACTACCTTTGGACAGCGCATTCATCAGCTCGCGGAAAGTGTTGGTGTCTTTGCCGAGGAGGAAGGCCACTTCCGGGTCGATGGCGTCACCAACCAGCAGTGCGCTGGCGTTTTTCGCCACGCGTTGCGTCAACATCACCAGCTGGTTGGCCGCCGCAATTTCACGAACCCCGGAGCCGGTTTGTAGTTTGAGTGCAGCGACCTGCTCGGAGAGTTCGAGTAGCTGGGGGTTTTTCTCATTGATCGTGCTCACGTCCTTGCCGAGCGAGATCAGGTTAGCTTCCATGTCGAGCAGCTGAATGGCGTTCTTGTCGGTCTTTCCCCATTCTTGTGTCAGTGCCAGCAACTCGGGCTGAACGCCGTCCGGTGACGGTGGAACAGCCACGTTGTCGAATTCGCCGCCCTTGGTCAGGCGCTCCAGTTTGGTCGAAAAGTTGTCGCGCGAATCCTTGAGCTGCTTGAACGCGACCGGGTTACCTTGCAGCGCCAGGCTGGATGCCTTGGCTAGCCGTTGCGAGAGCATACGCATTTCACCCGAGGCCGAAATGTACACTGTTCCGTAACTTGATTCCTTGTTGTCGCGGTAAATCACGACAGCGATAATCAGGGTTATCAGCAAGACACTGCCACCGAGAATCTGCAGCTGTTTGGCGACCGAGTATTGGGACAGAAAGGATTTTTCCGGGTCGTGTGCGGCCTCTGGCTGTGCCGCATCCATGACCGTTGGGGCAGAAATGGTCTGGTCTGCGGGATTTTTTTTGCCAGAAAAAATAGCCGGCAGTTTCAGGTTGAACGCCATATTGCTTCTCCGGTTACACGGTCTTGATGATGTGAGGGGTTCGTTATGCGTCAGTACGGGAACTTGGCGATTACGCGCCGATATCCATGAATGCTTCGTCAGCGAGTAGTTCGCGAACGTCCAGTTTTTTCCAGCGACGCCCTTCATTATCTGTATAGGCTTCGCTCGCCCATGCCGGCGCATCCGGCTCGACAGGCGCAGGGCTGAGGGCTTCGATGTTGCGTAAGCCAAGCATGCGCGTGACCAGCAGCGCAGCGTTGGTGCCATGTCGGGTGCCAATCAGCAGCAGGCGTGAGCTGGCATTGTGCGGCGTCGCGTCCTTGCCCTGAAAGCCGGAAAAATCCGCGACTGAATGCAGGTTGCCGCGAATGTTGGCGATGCCGGCAAACCAGGGTTTGGTTAGCGGGACGTGCGTCAGCGGCGCCAAAGGAACAATTTCACCGGAGTCGGACAGGTTGAGCAACCAATAGTCAGCCCCTGCCTGAACGCCGAGCAGGCCGGCCGCAGTCTGGCTGCTTGCACCGGCGAGTCGCGCCGACAAGTGCGCCTGGAACTCGCGGAGGCTGATCTTCTTGGCCATGCGCTGAACGCCGCTTAGAGTGCTGCGATCTTGGCCAGCAATTCTTCGCCGTTAACCGGCTTGACCATATAGTCATGCGCACCCTGTCGCAAACCCCAGATCTTGTCGGTTTCCTGGCCTTTTGATGTGCAAACAATGACCGGGATGTTTTTGGTTGCTTCGTCGCGCGTCAGCGTGCGCGTTGCTTGGTAACCATTGAGGCCGGGCATCACAACATCCATCAGTACCAGATCAGGTAATTCAGCTTTTGCCTTGGCAATACCCTCTTCGCCGTTTTCGGCAGTGATTACCTGATAACCATTTTTGGTCAGCAGTTCGACCATGACATGGCGCTCGGTAGGGGAATCGTCGACGACGAGAATTTTTTTGACGGTCATGGTGCTAGCTCCCTGAATCGTTTTTTAAATAATGGTCAGACTGGCTGCGGTGCGAACGTTGCGACCGCTTGCAACAGGCTGTCCTTGGTGAATGGTTTGGTCAGGTACTGGTCGGAGCCGACCATGCGACCGCGCGCACGATCAAACAGGCCATCCTTGGATGACAGCATGATCACCGGCGTACCGCGGAAGCGCTGGTTCTTTTTGATCAGGGCGCAGGTTTGGTAGCCATCAAGCCGCGGCATCATGATGTCGCAGAAAATGACCTCGGGTTGGTGGTCGGCGATTTTCGCCAGCGCATCGAAGCCGTCCTCGGCGAGCAATACCTGACACCCGGCTTGCACGAGAAATATCTCTGCGCTACGCCGGATCGTATTGCTGTCGTCAATGACCATGACCTTGACGCCGCGCAGGTTTGCAGCTTCAGCCAATTCCTTCCTCCAGTGAGTCCCCGGTTTGTAATTTTATGGCCGGCCCGGATCGCGGCACTACCCTACTTTGGGCATACTATACCGCAATGTTTCAGATTTTGAATACTTCGAAATATCGCTTGAGCAAGGCGCCTCCCTGAGAGCCAAGGATTTTCGGTTAAAATTCCGGACGCCTTTAATTCTAGCCAAACACTGGCCCTGCTGCCTAGCTCATACACCCTGTCGGCGCGGCGCGCCGGTGATCAACGGAAATCCCTTGTCGGATGGATCAAATAAAACAATCCGCACTACCGCCCATCGTTCTTAGTTTTGCCGCGAGCGACCCGTCGGGTGGCGCGGGAATCCAGGCTGACCTGATGACGCTTTCATCGATGGGTTGTCATGCCCTGTCGGTAATCACAGCGCTCACCGTGCAGGACACCATTGGTGTCGATAGCGTCCTGGCGATTGACGCCGACTGGGTCGACGATCAGGCGCGTGCGCTGCTTGAAGACATGCCGGTGGGTGCGTTCAAGATCGGTTTGCTCGGCAGCGTTGAAAATATTGCGGTGATCGCCGAGATACTTTCAGATTATCCGGATATTCCTTTGGTCTTTGATCCGGTGCTTGCCTCCGGGCGTGGCGATCAACTGGCCGACGAAGACATGATTTCGGCGTTGCGCGAGTTACTACTGCCGCAGACGACGATACTCACACCGAATACGCTTGAAGCTCGCCGTCTGGCAGATGAGGATGATGAAGAGAATCCACCGCTCATCGAGTGCGTGCGACGCCTGATCACCTACGGTTGCGAGTATGTGCTGCTGACCGGTACGCATGAAAACACGCTGCAGGTAATCAACAGTCTTTATGGTGAAGAGGGGCTGATGTGCAGTGATGCCTGGGACCGTCTGCCGGGCAGCTATCACGGTTCGGGCTGCACGCTGGCCTCGGCGATTGCCGCCAATCTGGCGCACGGTTTATCGGTGACCGATGCGGTGCGCGAGGCGCAGGATTACACTTGGCAGGCGCTGGCTGCCGGCTTTCGGCCGGGCATGGGCCAGTACATTCCGGACCGTTTCTTTTGGGCGCGTGCCGGTAACGAAGGCGACGATGCCTGAGTCGGCGCGACCAGTGCTGCGCGGCCTCTATGCCATTACGCCGGAGGGGCTGGCGCCAAAGGTATTGCTTGCGCGAGTTGAGGCGGTGTTGCTTGGCGGCGCAGCCTTCGTGCAGTACCGTAACAAGGAAGGCGATTCGCAACAGTGCGGTGAACAGGCCAGCGCACTGCTTGAGATGTGTCATCGTTTCGGCGCGTATCTGATCATCAATGACGATCTGGCATTGGCGTTGGCGATTGACGCAGATGGCGTGCATCTCGGTGGTGATGATGGTGATCTCGCTGTCGCCCGCCAGTCGCTGTCTCCGGGCAAGTTGCTTGGCGCCTCATGCTATGCCGATTTCGAGTGTGCTCGTGCGGCGGTTGCGGCGGGCGCCGATTATGTTGCTTTCGGCGCGGTCTATCCCTCGCTGACCAAGCCGCTCGCGCAGCGTGCGCCGCTTTCGTTGCTTACCCGTTGCCGTTCCGAATTGCCGGTGGCGGTCTGCGCGATCGGCGGCATCACGGCCGACAACGCCTGGCCGCTGCTCGCTGCTGGTGCCGATCTGCTGGCGGTCATAACCGATTTGTTCGAAGCGCCAGATATTGCATGCCGTGCCTCGGCCTATAGACAACTTTTTGAGGAAAACAAATTCCATGAGCTCACGTAACCAGCAATTGTTTGAACGCGCCCAACGGCATATTCCAGGGGGCGTCAATTCGCCGGTCCGCGCCTTTCGCTCGGTTGGTGGTGTGCCTTGCTTTTTCACAGAAGGTGCCGGCCCGCGAGTGACCGACGCCGATGGCAAGGTTTACCTCGATTACGTCTGTTCGTGGGGGCCGCTGATTCTTGGTCACGCTCATCCAGAGGTGGTACGCGCCGTGCAGGAAACGGCTGCGAAAGGACTTTCTTTTGGCGCTCCGACTGAACTCGAAATCGAGATGGCCGACCTGCTGTGCGACTTGTTGCCCTCACTCGATATGGTACGTCTGGTCAGTTCGGGGACCGAGGCAACGATGAGCGCCATCCGGCTGGCGCGCGGTTACACCGGACGGGATGTGCTGATCAAGTTCGAAGGTTGCTACCACGGCCATTCCGACAGCCTGCTGGTGAAAGCCGGTTCGGGTATGCTGACTTTCGGTAACCCGAGTTCGGGCGGCGTGCCCGACGATCTGGCCAAGCACACCATGGTGCTCGACTACAACGACGTGGCGCAACTTGAGGCGGCTTTTGCCGAACACGGCGCGCGCATCGCAGCGGTAATCGTCGAGCCGGTGGTTGGCAACATGAACCTGATTGCGCCGCAGCCCGCCTTCCTCAAGGCGATGCGTGAGCAGTGCACGAAGCATGGCTCGGTGCTGATTTTCGATGAGGTGATGACCGGCTTCCGTGTCGGCCCGAAGTGCGCGCAAGGCTACTACGGCATTACCCCGGATCTGACGACGCTTGGCAAGGTTATTGGCGGCGGCATGCCGGTCGGTGCCTTTGGCGGCAAGCGCGAAATCATGGAAAAGATCGCACCGCTCGGCCCGGTCTATCAGGCCGGTACGCTGTCAGGCAATCCGGTGGCCGTAGCCGCCGGTCTGGCGACCTTAAGGCTGGTGCAGCAGCCCGGTTTTTACGAGACGCTGACTTTGCGCACCCGGCAACTATGCGAAGGTTTGGTGGCGGCAGCAGCAAAGCACGGCGTGAAGTTTTCAGCGCAGTCGGTTGGCGGAATGTTCGGCCTCTACTTCCGCGCTTCCTGCCCGCAGACTTATGCCGAGGTGATGGAGTGTGACAAGGACGCATTCAATCGCTTTTTCCACGCCATGCTGGATGCGGGGCATTACTTCGCGCCGTCAGCGTTCGAGGCGGGGTTTGTTTCGGCAGCGCACAGCGACGCTGATATTGCCGCGACCGTTGCCGCTGCAGAGGCAATTTTCAAGGCCTGGTAATACTGCTTTTTCCTACATCAGGAACAGTGTCGCCAGCCCGAGGAAAATGAAGAAGCCGCCGGAGTCGGTGAGTGCGGTGATCAGCACTGAGCCACCGATTGCCGGATCAGCGCCCAGGCGCTGGCGCATGAGCGGGATGGTAACTCCTGCCGTGGCAGCAAGCAGTAGATTGAGTATCATGGCCGAGGTCATGACCAGGCCGAGAGAGAGGCTGCCGTACATCCACCACGCCAGAAAGCCGAGCAAACCGCCCCAGATCAGACCGTTGATCAGCGCCACACTGACCTCCTTGCGCAGCAGCCGGCGGATGGCGTCCGGTTGCACCTGCCCCATGGCGATCGCGCGCACAAT
The DNA here is from genome assembly GCA_044344385.1 of Rhodocyclaceae bacterium. Classification (GTDB taxonomy): domain Bacteria; phylum Pseudomonadota; class Gammaproteobacteria; order Burkholderiales; family Rhodocyclaceae; genus CAJBIL01. The sequence goes on from JBIJCY010000014.1 coordinate 15,808, forward strand.
CATGGTAATCGTCTGATTGCCGGCGTTACCGCCAATGCCAGCCACGATGGGCATCAGCGCGGCGAGCGCAACCAGTTTTTCAATCGAGCCTTCGAAAGCGCCGATCACACGAGAGGCAATGAAAGCCGTGATCAGATTGATGGCCAGCCAGGCCCAACGGTTTTTCACTGAATCCCAGACCGAGGCAAAAATGTCTTCCTCTTCTTTCAGACCGGCCTGTGCCAATTGCTCGGCTTCACTTTCATCACGGATGAAGTCGACCACCGTGTTGATCGTAACGCGGCCAATCAGCTTGTGTTCCGCGTCGACGACCGGTGCGGAAACGAGGTCGTAACGCTCGAAGGCTTGCGCAGCCTCTTCGGCGAGATCGTCCGGTTGCAGATCGATGAAGTCGGTGAGCATTAGCGCACCGACTTCGGTGTCGGGATCCGACACGAGTAGTCGATTGAGCGGCAGTACGCCCTTCAGGTGTTCTTCACGGTCGACTACAAAAAGCTGGTCGGTGTGATCCGGCAACTCGTCAAACAGACGCAGGTAGCGCAGCACAACTTCGAGTGTCACGTCTTCGCGAACGGTGACCATGTCAAAGTCCATGATCGAACCGACAGAGTCCTCGGGGTAGGACATCGCGGCGCGCAGTTGCTCCCTGTCTTCAACCGACAGCGACTTGAAAACATCCTGGATAACGCCGTGCGGAAGGTCGGGCGCAAGGTCGGCAAGTTCGTCGGTGTCGAGGCTTTCAGCTGCGGCGACCAACTCGCGCGAATCCATGTTCGCGATCAGGCTTTCGCGAACCGCGTCGGACACTTCTAGCAGAATGTCGCCGTCGCGCTCGGCCTTGACCAGTTCCCAGACCAGCAAGCGCTCGTCGAGCGGCAGCGCTTCGAGAATGTAGGCGATATCCGCCGGGTGTATATGGTCGAGGCGGGTGCGCAGCTCGCTCAGGTGCTGCTTGTGCACCAGTCCCTCAATCAGATCATGGCGCGGCATTTCCTGACGGTGCACCAGGTCTTCAACCAGCTTGTGCCGGGCGAGCAGCGTCTGCACCTGGGACAGGCGCTCCTGCAGTTCGTCTGCGTCAGCGTGGTGAAGTTCTTCGTTCATCGCGTAGAAAGGCCCTGATCATGCTGCGGCGCGCCAAAAGACGCGTGATTCTAGCACTCCGGCCGTGACGGCCGGGTGAAAATCAGGGCACTTCGGCCGACGGCATACGCTGCAAAATGACAGCAGTCTTGCGCGCCAGCCCGGGGGTATTCTTGTTGCGATCATAAAAGCGCGGGTTGGGAACCATGCCCGCAAGTCTGGCGGCCTGTTCAGGTGAGAGTTGCGCGGCAGAAATGCCGTAATGGTGGCGGGCGGCGGCTTCGGCGCCGAACACGCCGCTTCCCCATTCAATCACGTTGAGATAAACCTCAAAAATTCGCTGTTTGCTCCACAACGTTTCGAGCATCAAGGTAACGACTGCTTCCTCAGCCTTTCGCCAGGGTGTTTTCGACGGCGTCAGGAAAAGGTTTTTTGCCAGCTGCTGCGAGATGGTTGAGCCGCCGGCAACGACCTTCCCCTTTTGCTGGTTTTTTTCGATGGCCTTTTGGATGCCATCCCAGTCAAAGCCTTCGTGATCGACGAATTTGGCATCCTCCGAAGCAATGATTGCGCGTTTCAGATGGATCGATATTTTCTCGTAGCCAACCCACTTTTTTTTCAGCTGTGCTTTCGGGTCTTTGACTTGCAGTTCAGCGAGCCGGATTTCCATGAAACGTGTCGTGTCCGGGTTGACGCGGCTCCACCACAGCACCCAGCCCAAAAGCCAGAATTGATAGAGAAACAGCAGGCCAAGCAGGACAAGAACGATGCGCTTTATCCAGAGCGCGACGCGTTTCATGACCCGCGTAACAGAGCCATGACCGGCGCGCTATCCGGGCGAATGCCGCGCCAGACGAAAAAGGCTTCAGCCGCCTGCTCAACGAGCATGCCGAGACCGTCGGCGACCCGTGCTGTGCCTTGCTGTCGGGCAAATGCCATGAAAGGCGTGTCGTCTTTGCCGTACATCATGTCGTAGGCGAGACTGCCGGGGGCGAAAACGCCGGGTGGCAACGGCGGGAGTTCACCGCTGAGACTGGCCGAGGTGGCGTTGATTACAAGATCGAAGGACTGACCGGCGAGTTCCGGATAAGCGCAGCCGAGCACACGGCCGATCTTTGAAAAATGCGTGGCGAGATCATGCGCTTTGGCTGCCGTGCGGTTGGCGATCACCAGCGCAGCCGGCTGTTGATCGAGCAAGGGGCCGAGCGCACCGCGTGCCGCACCGCCGGCACCGAGCAGCAGAATGCGCTGCCCCTTTAGTGTGCAGCCAAGATTCACCGACAGGTCGCGCGTCAGCCCGGCGCCGTCGGTGTTGTCCCCGACGATTTGGGCATCTTCCCCATCGCCGCCGAATACCAGCGTATTCACTGCGCCTGCCAGTTCGGCACGCGGTGTACGCCGCACGCTCAGGCGGAAGGCGTCTTCCTTGAACGGGACAGTGACGTTGGCGCCGCGGCCGCCGGCTGCAATAAAGGTGCGCACCGCTTCAGCAAAAGCACCCTGCGGCGCGAGTATCGCTTCGTAGCTGATCGCCTGCCCGGTCTGGCGGGCAAAAGCGGCATGGATCAGCGGCGATTTGCTGTGGCCGACCGGGTTGCCGAAAACGCAGTAACGCTCACTCATGGCATCAGCGCGCCTTGGTTTCCAGGCTGTTCTGGCTGGTGAAGTTCCAGCTGCGCGTAATTTCGAGGATATCGGTGTCACGCCGGATGTCGGGCGGAAACGCCGAGTAAGGCCCGGCCATGGCAACAATGCGGCGTGCTGCATCATCGAGAATTTTATGGCCGGACGAACGGTTGATCTCGACCTTGTCGACTGCGCCGTCGCTCTTGATCGTCACGGTCAGTATCAGGGTTCCGTAGAGTTTGCCCTTCGCCGCTTCCGGGTAGTTCAGCGTGCCGACGCGTTCGACTTTTGTCCGCCAGTCTTCCACGTATTGCGCAAAACGATATTCATCGGTGCGCGTACCAATGAATTTCTTGCGTGGCCGCTTGTTGTACTCGTCGACGCTTTTGGATATTTCGGCCTCAAGTCGCGCCATGGCCAGTGCGCTTTGCGCCAGATCCCGGCCGCTCAAGCCGGGTGTCGGTTCGGGTTGGGCTTCCTTGTCCGGTGTTTCGCCGATCGTCTTTTTGCTTCGCGTGCTGGTCATCAGCCGCTGCTGTTGTGCTTCGAGTTCCTGTACGCGCCTTTGTGCCTGCTCCAGTTCGGCGCCGCTTTGCTGTCGGGCGGAAGGGGGGAGCGGTGTTTTTGCGCGGCGCTCCTCGTCGGTGTTGCCTCCTCCGTCGAGATTGGCTTGTGCGCGGGCCTGAGCGTTGGTCGGCTTTCGTGCCGATTTGCTGTTGACCAGAATAATCTCAAGCGCCTTGTCCTGAAAGGCGCGCGAGGCATCGGGAAAGTTGAAGTTCAAGGCAAGCGCCGACGCGTGCAGCAGTAGCGAGGCCCCGATCGCCAACCAGAGGTTGCGTTCGGTTTTCGATGAAGCCGACGGTTGGCTGATCGTCGCGCTCACGTCAGTCGATAGCCTCCGCCAGCGACTCGTCGGGCGCATCATCGGATGCATCACCAGCCACTTCGACGAGATTGAGGGTTTCGGCGTAGCGGCAGCCAAGTTCAAGCGTCAGGTAGTCGACCGCCTCAATATTCAGGCGGATACGCTGGCCTGTTTTCAGTTCGGGCGCCGAGGGGACGCGTTGCAGCAGCGGCAGATGGTCAAATTTGACCAGACTCTCGCGCCGGATGGTGGCGTCAATCGTTTGCACGTCTTCCTGGCGCAACCAGCGCAGGCACCAGTAGCGTTCCATGCCACGCTGGAACTCGGCATAGGCCGCGTAAGTCAGGTCGAAGTCGCGCATTGCGGCGAACAGGGCGTCAGACTTGGCGCCGAAGTGCGGCGTGTCACCATTCAGGCAGGCGATCAGTTGCCACTGATTGATCAGGTCAACATAGCGGCGCAGCGGCGACGACGACCATGCGTACTGCGCCACACCCAATCCTTCGTGCGGCTGTGGCGAGGTTGTCATGCGCACCTTGCCGCCGGTCTGTGCGCGATAGATGGCCGGAATGCCTTTTTCGGCCAGCAGGCCTCCCCAGGTGCTGTTGGCAACGATCATCAATTCGGCGACCAGTTTGTCGAGCGGGCTGCCGCGCTTACGTTCGGCGATGCCAACGCGACAGGCATCCGGATCAGCCAGATCGCCTTCGATGGCGAAGTTGTAGTCGTTGTTGCCTTGCATTGCCGAGGGCTTGCCACGTCGGCCTTCGCAGGCGTTGGCAAATTGCCAGAGCGTTTTCAGCTCGTCACGGAACGGAAAATCAGCGAGGCCATCAGCAATCGTCTGCTCGTTGAATAGCGGCTCGATATCGTGGTGCCGCAGGTTGGCAACAATCGGTACGATTTCGACCAATGATTCGTGGCTGGTGATTTCGAATTCCGTTGATACGTTCAGGTACAGCGAAACGGCCGGGCAGTCGCGACCGGCGGCGAGCGTAAAGCGTTCGACAGCGGCGTCGGGCAGCATGGTGATCTTGTTGCCCGGCATATAGACGGTCGATAGGCGTTCGCGCGCCATATCGTCGAGAAGGCTTCCCGGCGATATGCCGAGGCAAGGAGCGGCAATGTGAATGCCCACTCTCCAGCCAAGGCCGGGCAGTTTTTGCAGCGAAAAAGCGTCGTCAATTTCCGTGGTGGCAGCATCGTCGATCGAGAATGCCTGCACACTGGCGCGCGGCAAACCGGCCGGTGGCTGGGGCAGTTCAGTGGCCGGGAATTCAGTGCCGCGCGGGAAATATTCGAGCAAAAAGCGCTGAAAGTGATAATCGTGTGCTGAGCGGA
>JBIJCY010000169.1:0-6370 GCA_044344385.1 Rhodocyclaceae bacterium
GTGTCTTTAGGTTTCGGCTATCCTGAAGTCTGGCCAACAGACGATGTGGCGCTTTCGCGCAGGTAATCGTTTAGTCGGACTATCGACTTCGGGTACGCTCGAAAACGGCCGTCGCTGCTTTTGAAGTCGGGCTTTCTACGGTGCTGGCGACGTTGCCAAAATAGCTTGCCCATTCATCGTCTGAAATCGCCATTTCGATGATTGCGGTTTTGCGCGATTCAATCAGGCGTCGCCGTTCTCTTCCACAGGGGGGTGGGAGATCAAGCTGTCTGCGATCCTGACCGGTTCTCTTTTCCTGGCTGACCGCCATTTTGATCACCTCTCCAAAAACACAGTTGATGATAGGCTTGTGAAGAGAATTTGGATGTGACTAATTTAACGAGTTGAAAAATAAATGTGAGCCAGGCGGGGCGTTGATCAGCCGGCGCGATTCAGTGTCTTAAGAAAAGTATCGGTATCCTGAAAACCAACGATTCGCTGCCCGTTGATTTCCTTCCCCTGCGCGTCGAAGAAAATGATACCGGGCGGGCCGTAGAGTTTGAAGCGCTGCAGCAGCGCCTTGTCATCGTCCGAGTTGGCAGTGACGTCGGCCTGCAGCAGTGTCCAGCCGGCAAGTCTGGCCTGCACGCGCGCATCAGAAAAAGTGTAGCGTTCCAGTTCCTTGCACGACACGCACCAGTCGGCGTAAAAATCGAGCATCACCGGTTTGCCGGCGGCTTTGATGCGTTCATCAAGCTCGGCGACTGATTTGACGCGCTGGAAGGGCAGTGCCTTGCCTTCGATGGCAACCGGGCCGCCGTTGCGCACCCCCGACAGCGGTTGCAAGGGGTCTTTTGCACCGGCCAACGCACCGATCAGCATCGCTGCACCGGTGATCAGCATGACGATACCGATACCTTTCCAGAAGCGGTGCCAGCCTCTGGCGTGCGGCGGCAGCGAGTCGAGGGCGTGCATATAGATAGCGGGAATGATTAGCAGCAGTGCCCAGGCGAGCATTTGCACGGCAACCGGGATGACCGGCGAGACCAGCCAGAGGGCGGTGCCAAGCAGAATCACGCCGAAGGCCTTTTTCACCGCTTCCATCCAAGGCCCCGACTTTGGCAGCAGCGTGCCGGCCGAGAGGCCAACGGCGAGCAATGGTGCGCCCATGCCGATCCCCATCACGAATAGCGACGCGCCGCCGAGTACGGCGTCGTGTGTTTGCCCGATGTAGAGCAGCGCACCGGCTAACGGCGCAGCAACGCAGGGGCCGACGATCAGCGCCGAGAGGGCGCCCATGGTGAATACACCGATGCCGCGCCCGCCTTGCAGATGGCCGGCTTCTTCGGTGAGCTTGCTCTGCAGCGCAGTTGGCAGTTGTAACTCGTAAAAGCCGAACATCGAAAACGAGAGTGCGACAAAGACCAGTGCAAACCCGCCTAGTACCCACGGGCTTTGCAGCGCGCTGGAGAGCAGTGTGCCAGTGAAGCCGGCGGCGACCCCGGCGAGTGCATAAGTGACGGCCATGCCAAGGACGTAAGCAACGGAGAGCGCAAAACTGCGGCCGCGCGATACGTGATGTCCGTGCCCGACGATGATGCCGGAGAGAATCGGGATCATTGGGAAGACGCAGGGTGTCAGCGACAGGCCGAGGCCGGCAACGAAGAAGAAGGCGAGGATGGTCCAGAAACCGGCGTTCTTCAGTAACTGCGCGATACGGCCGGATTCGTCGCCGCTCGCTGTTTCGGCGGCAGGTACGGCAGTTGGCGCGGTGGCCGGGTCGGGCAGCTCGATGCTTACCTTTTGCGCTTGCGGCGGGTAACAGATACCGGCGTCGGCGCAACCCTGTGAGGTGACTTTCAGCGTCAGCGCCAATGGCCCCGAGTTGCTGCGTTCGACCGGCAGACGGATCACCGCTTGCTTGTAATAGACCTCGACCATGCCAAAGGTGTCGTCCTTCTTTTCCTTACCCTTGGGCAGCACCGGCGTGCCGAGCTTAGCTGCTTCAGACTCGATGGTGAAACGGAATTTGTCGCGGTACAGGTAGTAGCCCTTGGCAATCTCGAAGCGGACTTCAATGGTTTGCCCGTCGAGCGCGCGGGCGGTGGGCTTGAAAGCGATGGCCGGGTCGAGGAACTCTTCCGCGTGTGCAAAAAAAGCGATCAAGAGCAGAAAAGGAAGCAGGCAGCGAGTAAAGAATAAAGGCATTTGCGCTTAGTCAGTCGATGATGTTTCAGCCGCCACCCAGGCAAGGTACCCGGGTAGTCCGTGTGTGATTGGAATGGCAATGACCTCGGGAAGTTCGTAGGGATGGAGGTCACGGATCGTAGCTTCGAGTGCGGCGTAACACGCTTCGCTGGTTTTGATCAGCAGCGGCACCTCGTCGGCCGTCTCTATTGCACCTTGCCAGCGATACACAGAACGGCACGGCGCCAGAATGTTCACACAGGCAGCGAGACGCGCTTCAATCAGTGCATTACCCAGCGCTTCGGCGGCCGGGTGGTCAGGCAGACTGGTAAGGACGAGCAAGGGGTTCATTGGCAGCATTTTACTCCTCCGGCACTAGACGGCAGCCCCCTTTGTTTGCCACATTCAGCCGACGTCTCATTTTGAGGTGGACACCGGGATGGGGAACCTTTCCATAAATTTCGCTTCCCAGATAGGTCAGAGCAACAGAAGGCGGTACCGCATTGGCCACAAGACCTGCCGGCACGGGAACTGCCGAGCGTGAACTCGAGGTTATTTTCGAATCAGCGGTGCTAGGCATAACGCTGGTGCGGAATCGTGTTTTCCAGCGTTGCAATCGTCGTCTTGAAGAGCTCTTTGGTTATGCCCCCGGCGAAATGATCGGGCAGTCGACGCGCATCTGGTATTTGAGCGACGCTATTTATAACGGCGTTGGCGCCTACGCCTACGCGACGCTACTGCTCGACAATTACCATAGTCGTGAGCAGGAATTTCAGCGCAAGGACGGCAGCACCTTCTGGGGAAAGATTTCCGGTCGCGCACTCGATCCGGTAGATCCACAGAATGGATCGGTATGGCTCGTCGAAGATATTACCGAGCGTCGTCGCATGCTTGCTCAATTGATGCTGGCACAGCGCGTTTTTGACAACAGCTCGGAAGCAATCCTCATCACCGATGCCGAAAACGATATCATCTCGGCCAACCCGGCGTTTGAAACACTCTCAGGTTATCTGACCAAAGAGCTTATCGGGCACAATCCGCGCATGTTCAAATCGGGGCGCCATGATCAGGCGTTCTACGAGGCTTTGTGGCGGGAGTTGTTGAGTACAGGCCACTGGCGCGGCGAGATATGGGATCGCAGCAAGAACGGGCGGATCTACCCCAAGCTTGCCGCTATCGATGTGGTGCGTGATCCGGTGAGCGGCCGGGTCGTCAATCATCTGGCCGTCTACTCCGACATCAGCGAGCAGAAAGCGGCCGAAGCCCGATTGCGTCACGAGGCCGGGCATGACCCATTGACGGGCCTCGCTAACCGCGGATTCCTCCTGCGGCACATTGAACACGCCTTGATGCGCTCGCGCCGGCAAAACAGTGAGGTCGCCCTGTTTTTTCTCGATCTCGATGGTTTCAAGGCAATCAACGATACGCACGGCCACGCCATCGGCGACCGGATTCTTGTTCTTCTCACCGAGCGCCTGCGACGGAGCATGCGCGATGCTGATGTTGTGGCGCGTCTGGGTGGCGATGAATTCGTTGTCGTCGTCGAAGGGCGCAATTCTCGTGAAACGCTGGGGAAAAAGGCCGAGCATTTGATTCGAACCTTGTCCGAACCCTGTGTCATTGACAGGCTGTCGCTTTCCCTCGGGTGCAGCATCGGTATTGCTTGCGCCGACGCTGCCGGTACTGCCGACGGACTACTCGCTCTTGCTGATGCCGCCATGTACGCAGCCAAAGCTGACGGGCGAGGCCGCTATGCCTTCGCGGCGGAGGTCTGAGAAAAAATCGCGCTCAGGCCCGTCGTTGCATTGTCCCGCGCTTATTAAAACGATGAGCCCGGCGTTTTCAGAAATTCGATTTCTTCTGGTGTTGATGTGCGTCCGAGCAGCGCATTGCGATGCGGATAGCGCCCGAAGCGTTCGATGATCGCCTTGTGGCGAAGCTCAAAATCAAGATTGTTCTCCATCCCCGGCGCACTGAACAACGCCTCCGCAACGTGGTGGATCGCCAGAGATTCGCTATGCATGTAAGGCATGTAGAGAAAGGCCCGACGCTGCGGGTCGAGTGCTTGGTCGGCATGGACGGCCACCGCAGTTTGCGCCAGCGCCAGCGCGAGCGCATCGTTGGCGAAGGCTTGCGGGCGGTTGCGATGGATGTTGCGCGAGAACTGATCAAGCACAATGATTTCAGCCAACCGGCCGGCGGCCGATTCGCGCCAGGCATACAGCTCACAGCGTTCGGCAGCAGCGTGCAGCGCACCGAAGCGTGATTCGATCTGCCGGTCAAAGTTGTCCGAAGCGAACCACCACTGTTTCGGGGTGATCTCCTCGAACCAGAAGGCAAGAATGGGCTCCGGCGTTGGTGTGGATGAAGTCATAGTGCGTTTCCTGAACGTGGTGCGCGCAAAGAATAGCACGGGTATTTTTCGGCGGCATGACCCCACAAAAATCCGTGCGGGTTTTCGCACGGATGTCGATCAAAGTTCTGTGAATCCGCTCACAGTCAGCGTCAGTCAATTTGTTGTTAACTAATGTATTCAATAAGTTGAGAAGTTCGCTCCGGCTGGCACGACGGCTGCTATGTATTGCAGGCACACACCATAAACCGGAGAAGAGACATGCAAAAAATCATCCTCACCGCGCTGCTGGCCGGCGCTGCCTCGCTCAGTTACGCCGAAGACGTGGTTCGCCTAGGCAACCTGAAATTTGCGCACTACGGCGCCGTTTCGTACATGAAAGAGATTTGTCCGAAGTACGGCATCAAGGTCGATGAACGGATGTTCGCCAAGGGACCGGACATCATGCCGGCGATTGTTGCCGGCGAGATTGATATCGCTGCACTGGCTTCCGACGGTGCCATCTCTGGCCGCGCTAATGGCGTGCAGATCGTCACGGTCGCCGGCTTCGCCAAAGGCGGTGCGCGCGTCGTCGCCGGGGTCGACAGCGGCATCAAGACGCTCAAGGATCTGAAGGGCAAGCGCGTTGGCGTGACGCGTGGTGGTGCGCACGAGTTGCTGATCTACGCCGAACTGGAAAAAGCCGGTTTGACGTGGTCGGATAAGCCCAATGCACCCGGCAAGGACGTGCAGATCATTTTCCTCGCCTTTGCCGACCTCAATCAGGCGCTGCTCGGCAAACAGATCGACGCGATGTGCCAGTCCGAACCGCAATCCTCGCAGGCGATCAACAAGAAATTCGGTATCGAGATCATGAAGCCGTACAGCACGGCCATGGGCGAACCGTATCGCCTGCTGGTGATGAGCGAAAAAATGTATACCGAGAAAAAGGACGTCGCCCAGCGCCTGATGAAGTGCTTCGTCGAGTCCACCGCGCTGTTCAACAAGGACCCGTTGCTGGCCGAGAAATATGTGCGCGAGCAGTTGTTCAAGGGCCAGCTCACGTCGCAGGACTTCCGCGATGCGATGGACAACGCTGCTTACACCTACGACGTTTCGCCCGAGCACATCGACGTCACCATCGAGTTCATGAACAAATACGGCGTCGGCCGCATGAGCAAGCCGCCGAAGTCGGCTGAATGGGTGCGCCTCGACTTGCTGCAAAACGCCAAGGCCGAGCTGAAGATCAACTAAGGAGCCTCTCATGAACAAGCTCAAAACGCTTTTGCATGGCGCCTTCGTCCCGTTGGTGTTGCTCGTCATCTGGGAAGCCTGTGCCCGTTCCGGTTTCGTCTCGCCGGTCGTCATGCCGGCGCCAAGCGCCGTCGCCGCCCGCTGGTGGCTGTCGTTACTGCCAGCGCAGGCACAGGAAGTAGCGACGCAGTCGTGGCTGGCCTGGGCCTTGTCCGGCGAGATGATCCATGACGCCATCGCCAGCCTTTACCGCGTCGTTGTCGGCTTCGTCGTCGGCGCCGGTCTGGCTTTGCCTTTCGGTTTGCTGATGGGCGCGAAACCGCGCCTCTATGCCTTGCTCAATCCCTTGTTGCAAGTGCTGCGGCCGATCCCGCCAATTGCCTACATCCCGCTGGCGATCCTGTGGTTCGGTCTGGGCAACCCGCCGTCGGTGTTCCTGATCGCCATCGGCGCTTTCTTCCCGGTGCTGATGAACACCATCGCCGGCGTTCGCCATGTCGACGGCATCTACCTGCGTGCGGCGCGCAACCTTGGCGTCGGGCAGTGGACGATGTTCACCCGCGTCATCCTGCCGGCTGCCACGCCGTACATCCTCGCCGGCGTGCGCATTGGCATCGG
>JBIJCY010000015.1:0-20709 GCA_044344385.1 Rhodocyclaceae bacterium
TGACAAGCCGACACACCCGAACCACACTGCATCACGACATGCTGTGGCTCAACGCCGGCCAGCAAGCCTAAAAACTCTTTGTGCAATTCGGCGGCCGGACGAAATAAACCATCGGCATCCAGATTGTCACGAAAAAACCGGTTGCGCGCGCCGGGAATATGCCCACCGGCCGGGTCGAGCGTTTCATTCTCCCCGCGAAACCGGTCCGGACTGCGGGCATCAATAACGCAAAGATCGCCGGCAACAAGATTGGCCTGAATGGCTTCGGTACTGACCACGCAATCACGCAACAAGGGCTTAAAGACGGCAGGAACAGGCTCCGGCACTCCGGTCGACAACGGTCGGCCCTCCTTCAGCCATTGATTGATACCGCCATCGAGCAATGCAACACGATCATGACCAAGCCAGCGCAGCAACCACCACAAGCGCCCTGCAATCATCCCGCCTGCATCATCATAAACGACGACCTGCGTTGAACTGGAAACACCTGCGGCGCTCAGTTTCTGCGCAAGCACCTGCGGATCAGGCAAAGGGTGGCGGCCATTTCGGCCATTCATCGGGCTGGACAAGTCACGATCAAGGTGCAAGAACGCTGCACCCGGCAGATGGCCACTGGCGTAAGCGGCCTCGCCAGCGACCGGGTCCGCAAGCTGATGCCGGCAGTCGAAAAACTTCCAATCGGTATCTTCAAGATGCGCGGCAAGCGTCGCGCAATCAACCAGCGAGCCGTAGTGCTTTTGACTCACGCACGCCCCTCAATCGCCGACAACCAGGACTTGGCTTCGACTTCATCATCAAAGATCCGCATCTCGGCACGCACAAATATCTGTGACAACCATGCGCTCCACGTCACCCACTGGCTGTCGGTGACAACGGCGATACGATTGAAATCATCGGCGTGCGTGCGAGAAAAAACCAGTTCTTCCCATGCGACATCGAGGGTAAAGTCAGCCATCTGGCGCAAATCGAAATAGAGGTCAACCGGCCCCTCAAATTTCACTTTGAAATTGATGAGTTGCTCGAATTCTTTGTAGTCCGCCAAGGCAAATTCACCAAAAACGGTGACATCGACGCGGTTTGGCTGGTGGTCAGTAACAATCATTTTGGGCTCCGGTTGTTCATTTTTTTGAGTTTAGCATTAGTCTTGCTCGGCTGGATTGGCGCGAGAAAACCATGTCGCGACGAGACCGCTGGCGACAATCAGTGCAATCGCCACCCAGGCACTGGCGGGAAGCATCTCCTGCCAGATCATCATGCCAAAAAGACTGGCAAAAATCACCGTTGTGTAAGCCAGGCTTGCAGAGACAAAAGTCTTTCCCCGCTTGTAGGCGCGCGTCATCGCCAGTTGCGCAAGCGTCGCGAACGCGGCAACACCAAAAAGCAACAGGGCATCATGCGGGGCAACAGAATGAAACTCGAAGAGCAACATCCAGAGCGCACTGCAAACGGTAGATAACAACGAAAAATAGAAAACGGTCCGCTCTTCCACTTCGCCCCGCGCACCAAGCTCCCGAACGTTGTAATAGGCAAGCCCCGCCATCACGCCTGCGCCAAGACCGATCAAGCCACCAAACATCTGCTCGGCATGCAGGGTTGGGCGCAGCAGCAGCACGACGCCGACAAATCCAAGCGCCAGTGCACCAAGCATGCTGGCACGCAAACGCATCTTGCCAAACCAGGCCAGATAAATTGTCAGAAACAGCGGCGAGGTATAACTGAGCGTCACCGCAGTCGCCAGTGGCAACATGGCAATCGCGTAAAAGAAGAGGAGCAGCGCGGCAAAACCGCTCGCTGCACGCAACAGTTGAAAACGCCAATGCGGTGTGGCAATGGCAATACCGCGCAAACGAACCAGCGCAAACATCAGGAGCAACGAGATAGCACTGCGATAAAAAACAATCTCGGCAGCGGAAAACGATTCAGCGGCAAGTTTTACGCAAACGCCCATGCAGGCAAAGCAAAAGCTCGCAACAATCATCCACAAGGACTGCATGGCGCTCGATCGAAAATGTGAAATTAGGGGAGAACCGCAAGCGGCGCCCCCATGCGACACCATGCGATCAACGCCGCCAGGTAACAAAAAAGGCTAAAATTAGCCCAGTTGACGATTTGACCGCGCATTCTAGTCTTCTTTGCATGTGACCAGAAGCCCTCTGCCGGGCTATTTTTTTCTGTTTTATTCGAGTTTTCCATGGCGAGATCCAGCACTACCGATCCACAAACTGCTCAGGCAGCAACACCTCCTGCAGACAAGCTGAAATTCGAAACGGCGCTTGCCGAACTCGAACAGATCGTCCAGGGAATGGAGGGCGGCCGTCTGCCGCTCGAAGAATCGCTTGAAGCCTATCGCCGTGGCAGCGAGTTGCTCAAACATTGCCAACAGCAACTGAGCGACGCAGAACGCAAGATACAGATCCTCGAAAGTGGCGTGTTACATGATTTCGAACCCGCCAGCGGAGAGACGCGTTGAGCACTTCGTTTCTTGCCGCCGACACCACACAGGCAAACACGTTTCCCGACTGGATGCGCGCCGTCCAGACGCAAACAGAGGCCGCTCTTTCGCGCTTTTTACCCCCGGGAGAAGCGATCCCCGGCCGCTTGCACCAAGCCATGCGCTACGCCAGCCTGAATGGCGGAAAACGTGTCCGTCCCTTGCTGGTGTTTGCCGCAGGTGACCTCACCGGCGCGACACCAGGGCGCCTGGAAATCGTTGCCTGTGCAGTCGAAATGATCCATGTCTATTCGCTGGTGCACGACGATCTGCCGTGCATGGATGACGATGTATTGCGGCGCGGCCGACCGACCTGCCATGTCGAGTACGACGAACCGACCGCGCTGCTGGTCGGCGATAGCCTGCAGTCACTTGCCTTTGAATTGATCGCGCGCTCGACACTGGGCGACGCTGGTCGCCAGGTCGAAATGATTCACCTGCTCGCTCACGCCAGCGGTTCCTGCGGCATGGCCGGCGGCCAGGCTATCGACCTGGATTCGGTCGGCAAGACGCTGAACCAACCCGAACTCGAGCTGATGCACGCACTCAAAACCGGCGCACTGATTCGCTCGGCAGTGCTGCTCGGCGCGCTGTGCGGCGAGCAGCTAACCGCCGAATCACGCGAAGCGCTGGATCGTTTTGCCAAGCGCGCCGGACTGCTTTTTCAGGTCATCGACGACATTCTGGACTGCACGGCAAGCACCGCGACACTGGGCAAGACAGCGGGCAAAGATGCCGCCGCAGACAAGCCGACCTACGTCAGCCTGATGAGCCTTGAACGCGCACGTAGATTCGCTGACGATCTCAGATCACAAGCACTTGAAGCACTCGCTGTTTTTGGCGAAAGTGGCCGGCGACTCATCGAGCTGACCGATTTCATCACCCACCGCAAATTCTAGCGGGTTGGCATTTGCCTAACCTGGACCTGAACTCGGTGCCACTGCCGGACACAGCTCATAAATGACCCCTTATCCACTGCTCGACTGCATCAGCGACCCCGCCGACCTGCGCAAACTGGAACGCCGGCAGTTGTCGCAACTCGCCGATGAGTTGCGCAGTTTTCTCGTCGAGTCGGTTTCCCGGACGGGCGGGCATCTCTCGTCGAATCTCGGCACGGTCGAACTAACCGTAGCCCTGCATTACGTCTTCGACACACCGAACGACCGTCTGGTCTGGGATGTCGGTCACCAGACCTACGCGCACAAGATTCTTACCGGGCGTCGTACCGGCATGGCCAGACTACGCATGCACGGCGGCGTTTCCGGCTTCCCCAAACGCAGCGAAAGCGAGTACGACACCTTCGGCGTCGGCCACTCCTCGACGTCCATCTCCGCTGCGCTCGGCATGGCACTGGCCGCCAAAATAAAGGGGGAGCCGCGCAAAACAGTCGCCATCATCGGCGATGGCGCCATGTCGGCGGGCCAGGCCTTTGAGGCGCTCAACAATGCCGGCGTCGCCGATGCCGACATGCTCGTCATCCTCAACGACAACGACATGTCGATCTCACCGCCGGTCGGCGCGCTCAACAGGTATCTTGCACGACTGTTTTCCGGCGGCACCTTCAATGCCGCACGCAAGGCTGGCGAAAAGGTCCTTGGCGTCTCGCCATCGCTGCTTGAATTTGCCAATCGCGTTGAAGAGCACGTCAAGGGCATGCTGACACCAGGGACTTTGTTTGAGGAACTCGGCTTCAACTACATCGGCCCGATCGACGGCCACGACCTTGACTCGCTAGTCCCCACGCTGCTGAACATCAAGAAGCTCAAGGGCCCGCAATTTCTGCACGTCATCACCAAAAAAGGCCAAGGCTACAAGCTCGCCGAAGCCGACCCCATCCTCTATCACGGCGTAGCAAAATTTCATCCTGAAGTCGGTATCGAAGGCGGCAAACAAGCGGGAAAACCGAGCTACACGCAGATTTTCGGTGACTGGCTATGTGATATGGCCGCCGCCGAGCCAAGGCTCGTCGGCATTACGCCGGCAATGCGCGAAGGCTCCGGCCTGCTGCGTTTCTCCGAGCTCTATCCAGAGCGCTACTACGACGTCGGAATTGCCGAGCAACATGCGGTCACCTTCGCCGCCGGACTCGCCTGCGAGGGAATGAGGCCGGTGCTGGCGATTTACTCGACCTTCCTGCAGCGCGGCTACGACCAACTGGTTCATGACGTGGCCCTGCAAAATCTTCCCGTTGTCTTTGCGCTGGACCGGGGGGGACTGGTCGGCGCCGATGGTCCGACACATCACGGAACCTTTGACATCTCGTTCCTCACCTGCATTCCGAACATGGTGATCATGACGCCGTCCGATGAGGACGAATGCCGCAAGATGCTGACCACCGCCATTCGCATTGACGGCCCCAGCGCCGTGCGCTACCCGCGTGGCTCGGGATCGGGCATTACCGTCGAGAAAGCGCTTGTCGACCTGCCAGTCGGCAAGGGCGAAATCCGCCGCCGCGGACAGAAAACCGCGCTGCTCGCCTTTGGCAGCATGCTCTCGCCGGCACTGGCCGCTGGCGAGGCACTCGATGCCACCGTTGCCAACATGCGCTTTGTCAAACCCATCGATCGCGAATTGATTATTCAATTGGCACGGGAACATTCCCTGCTCGTCAGCGTCGAAGAGAATGCATTGATCGGTGGCGCCGGCTCGGAAGTCGCCCGCGTCCTTGAAGAAATTGGCAGCACCGTGCAGTTTTTGCGTCTTGGCCTGCCGGACCGCTTCATCGATCACGGCGACCAGGCGTTGCTGCTCGCTGAACTGGGCCTCGATTGTGACGGGATCATCCGTTCGGTGCGCACCTTTGGCGAACAACTAAACAATAATCAGGAACAGCAATGAACGCACCTCACAGCCCGCAATCTCCAGCCACCATGCCCGACGTGCAGGGCTCGGCAGATACGCGGCAGATTGCCATCAACCGGGTCGGCATCAAATCGATCCGCCATCCGGTCAAGGTGCTCGACCGCTCCGGCGGCGTGCAGCACACGATCGCCATGTTCAACATGTACGTCAGCCTGCCGCACAATTTCAAGGGCACACACATGTCGCGTTTCGTGGAGATTCTCAACAGTCACGAACGTGAAATTTCAGTCGAAAACTTCCCGGCCATGCTGCGCGACATGGTCGAAAAACTGGAAGCCCACAGCGGTCACATCGAGATGAACTTCCCTTACTTCATCAACAAGGCTGCGCCGGTATCCGGCGTGCAAAGTCTGATGGATTACGACGTGACGCTGATCGGGGACATCTGCAACGGCGAGATCGTATCGACGATCAAGGTTGTCGTTCCGGTCACCAGCCTCTGCCCCTGCTCGAAAAAGATCTCGGAACGCGGCGCCCACAATCAGCGCTCACACGTCACAGTCAGCGTCAGAATCAACGATCACCTATGGATTGAAGAAGTGGTTCAACTTGTAGAAAGCGAAGCCTCCTGCGAGCTTTACGGCCTACTCAAGCGACCTGATGAGAAATTCGTTACCGAACGCGCCTACGACAACCCGAAGTTCGTCGAAGACATGGTGCGCGACGTCGCCGCCCGCCTTAACGCAGAAGCGCGTGTTGACGCCTATGTGGTCGAATCCGAGAATTTCGAATCGATCCACAACCACTCGGCTTACGCGCTGATCGAAAACAGCAAGCACTGATACCGCTGCGTTTTTGTGCGCACAAAACAAAAGGGGCGGAGTCAAAGACTCCGCCCCTTTTTATCACCCGAAGAAAATCAGGCGGCGACTACCGGCTTCTGCTTGCGCGTCAGCTTTTCCTTGATACGTGCGGACTTGCCCGAACGATCACGGAGGTAGTAAAGCTTGGCACGGCGCACATCACCACGACGCTTGACTTCAATCGCTGCGACTTGCGGCGAGTAGGTCTGGAATGTACGTTCAACGCCTTCGCCGGACGAAATCTTGCGCACGACGAAGTTGGAGTTCAGACCGCGGTTACGCTTGGCGATAACAACACCTTCGTAAGCCTGCAGACGCTCGCGGGTACCTTCCTTGACCTTCACCTGAACGACGACGGTGTCGCCTGGCGAAAATACGGGGATGGTCTTGCCCAGACGGGCGATTTCTTCTTGCTCAAGTTGCTCGATCAGATTCATTTTTAAACTCCGTTTTACAAACTACGTTTTATTTTCCTGACCGCATTGCTCCTGAAACTGCACCAGGAGTTGCGTTTCCTCTTTCGGCAACGAACGCCCCGCCAACAACTCGGGACGCCGCTGCCACGTTCGGCCAAGCGCCTGTTTCAGACGCCAGCGACGTATCTGCTCGTGGTGCCCGGACAACAACACATCCGGCACCCGCTGACCCTCGTACTCCTCGGGCCGCGTATAGTGCGGGCAATCCAGCAAGCCCGCGACAAACGAATCCTGTTGTGCCGATTCGGCGTCATTCAGCACGCCCGGCAACTGTCTGACGACGGCATCAAGCAGCGCCATCGCCGGAATTTCGCCACCCGAAAGCACGAAATCCCCGATCGAAATTTCTTCATCAACACAGCGCTCGATCAAACGCTCATCAATTCCTTCGTAGCGCCCGCAGAGCAGCACCACGCCTTCCTTGTTCGCCGCATCCTGCACAAACTGCATGACACGTTGATGCGTCAGCGGCGCACCCTGCGGCGACAGGTAGACCACCCTGCTCTTCACCAAGCCGGCGACAGACTGCCGTTCCTTGGCCGCGGCAATCGCTGCGGCCAGCGGCTTCGGCATCATCACCATGCCAGGCCCACCGCCGTAAGGGCGATCATCGACAGTACGATGAACATCCTCGGTGAAGTCACGCGGATTCCAGAAATCCAGACTCCAGCGCCCTTCTTCAAGCGCCCGCCGCGAAACTCCTGATTGCGCCACGGCAACAAACATCTCAGGGAACAGCGTTACCACATCGGCGGTAAAACACTGCTCAGCCCTCAATGCCGGCCGGCCTACCGAAGTTACCAATCGGCTTCCCAATCAACACGGACAAGCTTTGCTGCCATATCAACATCGAGTACGACGGCTGCCACAAAAGGCAACAAGCGCTCGGTGATATCTCCACCACCTACCCGTAACACGTCGTTGCCGGGCGTCTCGATCAGCCCAAGCACCTGCCCCAACAACTCATCGTGGGTATTGACCACATCCAGACCGATCAGATCGGCCCAGTAATACTCATTCTTCGCCGTCGGCGGCAGCGCTTCTCGCGGCACGCCCACCAATACGCCTTGCATGGTCTCCGACGCATTACGGTCGGGCACACATTCCAGTTCGGCAATCAGCGAATCATTATGTGCTTTGCACCTGATCAGCTTCGTCTGCCGCCAGAGCTCCGGCGCATCGCCTTCGCGGCCAATCCACCAGTGCGACAGCTTGGCCCAAGCCTGCGGATCATCAGCGAAAGGATGTATTCTCACCGCACCGCGCAGGCCATACGGGCCTACAATCTTGCCAAGAACAACAATATCGGCAAGCGCTACAACGTCTGCAGAATCAGGCAAGGAACAACCAACAGCCGTTTAGGCTGCAGCCTTGACTGCGGACTGCTTGACCAGACGAGCAACGGTAGGCGACAGTTGGGCACCCTGCTGCTCCCAGTACGTCAGGCGGTCAATGGCGATACGCAGACCTTCTTCGTTGGCAGAAGCAAGCGGGTTGTAGAAACCAATACGCTCGATAAAGCGGCCATCGCGGCGTGTGCGGGAATCAGCCACAACCATATTGTAGAAAGGACGCTTTTTGGCGCCACCGCGAGCAAGACGAATTACAACCATGGTGTTCTCTTCCGAATTCAGAAAAAGGGCAGAATTATAACAAGAAAGCGCTGAAAAACAAACTGATATTCGTCTGCGCACTGTTCTAGCAGGTATCTTGTCGGCTCATATTTCTGATTCACAACGTGAATTAAGACATATCTGCGCCAACTGGTGACGGGTATAATGCGCGGTGCATGTTTCGACAGATAGCTGCCGCACGGGGCGCCATGACCGATCCTGTTTTCGAACCCAACGATGCTGAAACTGCCACCCTGGTGCGGGCCGGCACACGCTCAATTTTCGCGCAGAAAGCCATGATCGACCCTGTTTTCGAACCCGATGACGCAGAAGCCGCCGCTCTGGCACAGGCTGGCATACGTGCAATTTTCGAATGGCTCGCCACGCCGCCGCCACTCCAGCCAACCGACGACCTAACGCCCCTGCGCACCCATCTGGCCGCTTTGAGGGAAATGCCGGCCCCTGCGCACCAGCGCGCAGATGCCCTGGAACAACTCTATACACGCAGCATCTCGGTGGTCGACAAGCTGATCCCGACATTCAAGAACGTTGCACTACCCATTCCACGAAAAACCCGACACATCGTTCGCGGCATGCAGGATCTATTGCAAGTGCTCGCCGAAGATATGCTGGCATCACTCGGCAAACTTGACGAACACCTGATCCGCGGCCTGCGCCAGGAGCTGGATCTCACATTGTGGCGCGGACTGCATGTACTTGCGCAACACTTGCTGATTAGCGACCTTGTTGCATCCCCACCTAGCCCGGGCATCTGGCAGCAACTGCATCATATTTTTTCAATGGCAGGTCGTGCTCAATTGGCCGACAATACGCCGGAGAATGTAGACACTAGCCTGCGCCAGACTTATTACGCAGCACTCCTGCTTGGCTGCGGCCAGCCGGCATCATTCACATCGAGCGAAGTCGCGTTTGTTGCCGACTACCTCAAACGATTTGCCGATCACGCCGAAGCTCTGCCGGAAGCGGCGCCGGAAAGCCCCGGCGCTTTCTGGGTCCATTCGTTGCGCGACACGCCGGCTTTTGCCTGTTCGCGCAAGACAGCTCCGTCAGATGCGGATGTCCATTATTTTTCCTGCGACCGGCTGGCAGCACTGATTGATACGCAACTCGATGCACTGGAAGCCGGTAGCACGCCGCAACAACTCAAACTGCCCAATTTCGCCGGAACCCCAGCCGGCAATGGCGTACTTCGCCGTCTTGCAAGCTACTGGGGGCACCCTGGCAAGCGCCGCTTCCCGCGCCGGCGGCAAAACTATCGTGCCGTGCTGTGCTGCGGACTTGACAGCATTTGGCACCTTTTCCAGGACGATGAAACGGCGGCAACCGAAGTCTCGAGTTGGATGATCACCAACGAAAGCCCGGATGGCTACACGATCATGCACGTATCGGGAAAAACCGGAAAACTTCGGGTCGGTGACATCACCGCGATCCGCACAGAATCTGGCACTGACTGGCAGATCTGCCTCGTGCGCTGGGCTCTCTCGGAAAACCCCGAGCATCTGGAGCTTGGTTTGCAGATATTAGCGTCACGCGCGGTTCCGGCAATACTGGCACTGCCGCAGGAAACCAGAGACAGCGAAAACGAAGGCCGCCTACCGGTTCTTATCCTGCCAGAGATCCCGCTACTGAGGCCATCGCAGACTCTGATCGCCCCGTCGGGAGGTCTGGTTGATCAACACAGCAAACTGGTTCTCATCGTCGATCAGAACAACATCGAAGTGCGGGAAATGAAAGCCACTCGACTTGACGAGCAGACCGGCAGTGTCGAGGTTTTCTCAATCGAGCCTGACCAGCAACCTTATTGACCCGCAGAATCGGCGCTCTCCAGCCTGAATTCAGGCAGCGTTGCAGCAACCAGCGCACCAAGAAGCACCACCGCCCAGGACAGATACAGCCAGAGCAGAAAAATCGGCACCGTGGCAAACGCACCGTACACCGCTGTGTAGGATGGAAAGTTCGCCAGATAAAGCTCAAAAGCTTTCTGCATTAGCAAAAAACCAAGGGCTGCAACCAGCCCCGCCCATGCCGCATCACGCTTGGCGACGCGAATAAAAGGCACCACATAATAGAGTCCGCCGATAAACAGGGCCGGAATAACCAGTTCCATCACGTTAAATAGAGAACGCCGCAGCCAGGGCGGCTCGTCAACGAAGCCCAAAGAGGTGGTCACAGCATACGAAATTGCCGCGATGACCCCGCCAACTGCCAAAGGCCACAAGGCCAGTAGCACGGCGAAAAGACGGAGACGCCGCCACCACGGCCGTACGTCCACAACCGACCACACGTGATTAAAAGCACGTTCAATAGTTAGCAACAACAGTGCGACCGTCGCCACCAGGACAACCAAACCGATCAGGGTTACGTTCGCCGCCTTGTGCGAAAACTGCGAAATATACTTGGCAATCATCCCGGCGCTATCCGACGGAAGCAGATTGCGCACAACATACTGGTCAAGCTGATCGATAAAGCCGGAAAAGAAGGGCGCCGCAGACACCAGACTGAGCACCAGCGCCACCAGTGGAACAAGTGAAAGCAGGGTTGTAAACGCCAAGCTGGCGCTGATCTGATCGAAGTTTTCTTCGATAAACCGTTGCGCAATGCGCGCCACAAAGCGGCGCAACCAGGAAAAGGAATGAATCATATAGGTCGTTATAATAGTCCGATGCACGACACTCCTGTGCCGTGCTCCCGTCGTCAAGCCATCACCGGCTGGCACTCGAAACTGCTCTGGAAGTAACTGGCCAATGATACGCAGCCTCTATTTATCAGCCTGCATCAGCCTGATTTTGCTTATTTTTCTTTGCCTTGCCTGGGAAATACGCCTCGCACCAATGCAACCCGGCGGCTCGTGGCTGGTGCTGAAATGCCTTCCGTTACTCGCGCCACTCTTCGGCATACTCAACGGGCGCCGCTACACGTATCAATGGGCGTCAATGCTGATCCTGCTCTATTTCACCGAAGGCATCGTGCGCGCAACGACCGAAACAGGCGCCGGGCAATGGCTAGGTGCGATTGAAACATTTCTGTCGATCGTCTTTTTTGGCGCTACAGTCACCTACTCCAGACTTACCCGCCCCTCTGCCCAATAAAAAGGCGGCTACAGCCGCCCTTCTCGTCATTAATCCTGAAATATCAAACGTCGCCCTGCGGGTTAAGCTTTTCCAGCGACGAATGCAACTTGTTCAAGGCGTTCAGATAGGACTTTGCGGAAGCGATCACGATATCGGTATCCGCGCCGTTACCGTTGACGATACGACCCTCCTTGGACAAACGCACCGTCACCTCGCCTTGAGCATCAGTACCCGTGGTGATGGCATTGACCGAATAGAGCAACAACTCGGCACCGCTGCAGGAAATTGACTCAATCGCCTTGAACGTCGCATCAACCGGGCCGCCACCCGTTCCGGAAGCCTTCTTTTCCACTCCACCCACCGTCAGCGTGACATCCGCCGTCGGCGTCTCGCCCGTTTCGGAACAAACACGTGAATAGACCAGCTTGTAGTACTCGCCTTCCGGGGTAATGGCTTCATCGGAGACCAGCGCCTGCAAGTCTTCGTCAAAAATCTCATGCTTCTTGTCAGCCAGATCCTTGAAGCGGGCGAAGGTTGAATTCAAGGCTTCTTCACTGTCGAGAACAATGCCAAGCTCCAACAAGCGTGACTTGAAGGCATTACGTCCCGAGTGCTTGCCGAGCACCAGTTTGTTCTGCGCCCAGCCGACATCCTCTGCGCGCATGATTTCGTAGGTTTCGCGGTGCTTGAGCACGCCGTCCTGATGAATACCGGATTCATGCGCAAAAGCATTGGCGCCGACCACCGCCTTGTTCGGCTGCACGGCATAACCGGTGATCTGCGAAACAAGCTTTGAAGCCGGGACAATCTGCACTGTGTCTATTCGTGTCTGCACCGGAAAAAGATCGCTACGGGTTTTCACCGCCATCACCACTTCTTCAAGCGAAGCGTTGCCCGCACGTTCGCCCAGACCATTGATCGTACATTCGACCTGACGTGCGCCGGCCAGCACGGCTGACAACGAATTGGCCACGGCCATGCCGAGGTCGTTATGACAATGCGTGGACCAGATCACCTTGTCGGCACCGGGGACGCGCTCAATCAGCGTGCGCATGAGATCACCCCACACCGAGGGAACGCTGTAGCCCACCGTATCCGGCACGTTGATGGTCGTTGCACCCGCCTTGATCACCGCCTCGAAAACCCGGCAAAGAAAATCGACATCGGAGCGCACGGCGTCTTCCGCCGAAAACTCAACGTCGTCGGTGTATTCCCGCGCCCAATGAATTGACTGCACCGCTGCGGCAACAACCTGATCAGGCGTCATCCGCAACTTCTTCTCCATGTGGATCGGGCTGGTCGCTATAAAGGTATGAATCCGACCGCGCGCTGCCGGCCGGAGTGCCTCACCAGCTCGACGAATATCGTTCTCGTTGGCACGTGCAAGCGAACAAACTGTTGAATCCTTGATCACTTCGGCGATCGACTTGATCGCATCAAAATCACCAATCGAAGCGGCAGCAAACCCAGCCTCGATCACATCGACCTTCATGCGTTCAAGCTGGCGGGCGACGCGCAACTTCTCTTCCTTGGTCATCGACGCACCCGGGCTCTGCTCGCCATCGCGCAAAGTTGTATCAAAAATGACTAAATGGTCTTTCATGCCCGGACTCCGAAAATAAATATCGTCCAAGAGCAAGCCGCAACATCGTCGGCAGCAAATGAACTACGCAAATTGC
The DNA here is from genome assembly GCA_044344385.1 of Rhodocyclaceae bacterium. Classification (GTDB taxonomy): domain Bacteria; phylum Pseudomonadota; class Gammaproteobacteria; order Burkholderiales; family Rhodocyclaceae; genus CAJBIL01. The sequence continues at coordinate 13,017 of JBIJCY010000015.1, forward strand.
GGGGAGACTTACTTGCCGCGAGGCGCGCAACGGAACCGCCTACGCTCACGAGACGTTCGGCACGCTCTTTCGACGTGCGATGCGAATCAGCGCCAACACGTAACCTGACAGCGCATAAACGACGAACAGACCGAACAACGCGACCGGCGTATCGTAGGAGACCACAGCAAAGGCGAGCGCAATACCAACGATAAAGATGAAAGGAACACTGCGCCGAAGGTTGACGTCCTTGAAGCTGTAAAAACGAACGTTGGTGACCATCGTGATGCCGGCAAAAATCACCAGTGCACAGGCTAGCCAGCGCACATCGGCACCGGCAACATCCTTGTCAATCATGACCCAGACAAAGCCGGCCACCAATGCCGCCGCAGCCGGGCTGGGCAGGCCCTGAAAATAGCGCTTGTCGGTCACTTCCAGCGTCGTATTGAAACGCGCCAGACGCAGCGCGGCACCCGCGCAATAAATAAAAGCAGCGATCCAGCCGAGACGCCCCATGTCCTTGAGTGCCCAGGCGTAGGTCACCAACGCCGGTGCGACGCCAAATGAAACCATGTCGGACAGTGAGTCATACTCGGCACCGAAAGCGCTTTGCGTCCGCGTCAGACGCGCCACACGGCCATCCAATCCGTCGAGCACCATGGCTACAAAAATGGCCACCGCTGCCAACTCGAAACTGCCTTTCATCGCCTGCACGATGGCAAAAAAGCCGCAAAACAGCGCAGCCGTCGTGAACAGGTTAGGCAGCACGTAAATTCCGCGCCGACGCAACTCGGGGTTGAACAGGGTCTTGCGGGGCTTGATTTCTGGCATCAGTCTGGGACTTAGGAAAGTTCGGCCAAAATGGTGCTTGAAGCATACACTTTTTCACCGATCACCACCGTCACTTTGCTATCCAGCGGCAGGTAAAGATCGACGCGCGAACCAAAGCGGATAAAGCCGTAACGCTGACCGGCGGTCAGTTTTGCACCGGCATCCACGTAGTTCAGGATACGGCGAGCAATCAGCCCGGCGATCTGGACACAAGTGATATCGCGCCCATCTGTCGTTTTCAGGTGCAGCGCGCAACGCTCATTTTCCAGCGACGCCTTGTTGAGGTCGGCATTGAGAAAGCTACCGGGGATGTACCACTTCTGCTGGACGGCGCTCTCAATCGGCGCACGGTTGGAATGTACGTTGAAAACATTCATGAACACGCTAACCTTGAGTGCGCGACGATTCAGATAGGGATCATCAGCTTCCTCGACGACGACAATGCGCCCGTCCGCCGGTGCAATAACGCTCTTCGGCCCGCCGGCGATAACACGTGCCGGGTCACGGAAAAACTGCACACAGAAGATGAAAATCACCCAGAAAGGCAGTGACATAAAGCCTGCATTGGAAGCAAGCAGTGCCAAAACAAGTGCGCCGGCAATAAACGGCCAGCCTTCCTTGGCAATAATCGGATGCGGATAGTTCATGTGAATCCTTAAAAGCATTTGGGCGGGCCAAATTCCGACACCGCCCAAAGCGAAGACGGGGCTAGGCGCGCGGGCGCTGACAGTACGTTAGTACGGCAAGCCCAAGCAACAACGCCCCGTCGAGCGGCCACCCAAATTAGTTCTTGGTTTGGTCGACGAGCTTATTCTTCTTGATCCACGGCATCATGTCGCGCAGCTTGGCACCGACGATTTCGATCTGGTGCTCGGCATTCAGACGGCGACGCGCAGTCATCGAAGGATAATTGGTCTTGCCTTCCTGGATGAACTGCTTGGCGTACTCGCCATTCTGGATACGCTTGAGCGCGTTGCGCATGGCGTAGCGCGACTCTTCGTTGATCACTTCCGGGCCGGTCACGTACTCGCCGTACTCAGCGTTGTTCGAGATCGAATAGTTCATGTTGGCGATACCACCTTCGTACATGAGGTCAACAATCAACTTCAGTTCGTGCAGGCACTCGAAATAGGCCATTTCAGGCGCGTAGCCGGCTTCAACCAGTGTCTCGAAGCCCATCTTGACCAGCTCGACGGCACCGCCGCAAAGCACAGCCTGCTCACCGAACAGATCGGTTTCGGTCTCTTCGCGGAAGTTGGTTTCAATCACGCCGCCCTTGGTGCCGCCGTTGGCAGCCGCATACGACAAGGCGATTGATTTTGCTTTACCGGATTTGTCCTGATGCACGGCGATCAACGAAGGCACTCCGCCACCCTTCAGGTACTCGGAACGCACCGTGTGGCCAGGGCCCTTCGGCGCCACCATGATGACATCGATATCGTCACGCGGGATGACCTGGTTGTAATGCACGTTGAAGCCGTGTGCGAAGGCCAATGCAGCGCCCTTCTTGATGTTCGGGGCGACGTCTTCGTTATAGACCTGCGGAATGGTTTCATCCGGCAGCAGCATCATGACCACGTCGGCGCCCTTGACCGCCTTAGCGACTTCCTCAACCTTGAGGCCGGCCTTTTCAGCCTTGCTCCACGATGCGCCGCCCTTGCGCAGACCAACCGTCACCTTGACGCCGGAGTCGCTCAGGTTCTGTGCATGTGCATGGCCCTGCGAGCCGTAGCCAACGATGGTGACCTTCTTGCCCTTGATCAGGGAGAGGTCGGCGTCCTTGTCGTAATAAACTTTCATGGGATTCCTTTCGGGCAAATATGTTCTGAAGAACGGTCTGGTTAAACTTTGAGAATTCGGTCGCCGCGGCCGATGCCGCTGACGCCGGTACGAACAGTTTCGAGGATCAAGCCGGTATCAATTGCCTGGATAAAAGCGTCCAGCTTGGCGCTCGTTCCGGTCAATTCGATGACATACGTCGACTCGGTCACATCGATGATACGGCCACGGAAAATATCCGCCAGGCGCTTCACTTCCTCGCGATCCTTACCTGCTGCACGAACCTTGATCAGCATCAACTCACGCTCGATATGCGCGGCTTCGGAGAGATCAACAACCTTGATGACGTCAATCAGCTTGTTCAGTTGCTTGGTAATCTGCTCGATCACCTCGTCGGAACCGGAAGTGACGATGGTCAGACGAGAGAGAGACAGATCCTCGGTCGGCGCCACGGTGAGCGTCTCGATGTTGTAGCCACGCGCCGAGAACAGCCCGGCAACGCGAGAAAGCGCACCGGCTTCGTTTTCCAGCAGAATTGAAATAATGTGTCGCATCTTGTCGCCCCTTACAGATCTTCGGCCAGAATCATTTCGGACAGGCCTTTGCCCGCCGCCACCATCGGGAATACGTTGGCTTTCTGATCAGTGAGGAAATCGATGAAAACGAGATCGTCCTTGTGGTCGACGAAGGCCCTCTTCAGCGCATCTTCCACGTCCTCCGGCCGCTCAACACGAATTCCGACGTGGCCATAAGCTTCAGCCAGCTTGACGAAATCGGGCAGCGAATCCATATAGGACTCCGAATAACGACTGCCGTAGAACATTTCCTGCCACTGACGAACCATGCCGAGGTAGCGGTTGTTCAGGTTGATGATCTTGATCGGCAGGCGGAACTGCTTGGCAGTCGACAGCTCCTGAATACACATCTGGATCGAGCCTTCGCCGGTAACGCAGGCAATTTGCATATCCGGATTGGCCAGGGCAGCGCCCATGGCATAGGGCAGACCGACACCCATCGTTCCCAGGCCGCCGGAGTTCAGCCAGCGACGCGGCTTGTCAAACTTGTAATACTGCGCCGCCCACATCTGATGCTGACCAACATCCGAAGTCACAATGGCGTTGCCGCCGGTGACTTCGTGGAGCTTCTCGATGACGTACTGCGGCATGATGACGTTCTTCTTGTGCTTGTACTTCATGCAATTCTTGGCGCGCCAGCCTTCAATATCCTTCCACCAGTCAGCCAGCGCTGCCGCATCCGGCTTCGCTTTTTCGGCGTCGAGCAACTTGAGCATCTCTTCCAGCACATCGACAACGTTGCCGACGATCGGCACGTCAACGCGAACCCGCTTGGAGATCGAAGAAGGATCGATATCGATGTGGATGATCTTGCGCGGCAACGAAGTAAAGTTATCAGGATTGCCAATCACGCGATCGTCAAAACGTGCGCCAATCGCCAGCAGCACATCGCTGTGCTGCATTGCCATATTCGCCTCAACGGTACCGTGCATGCCGGGCATGCCGAGATACTGCGGATCGGTTGCCGGGTAGGCGCCAAGACCCATCAGCGTGTTGCAGATCGGAAAACCAAGGCGGCGCGCCAGTTTGGTCAGTTGCTCCGACGCATCGGAAAGAATCACGCCGCCGCCCGTGTAAATCATCGGCCGCTTGGCCTCAAGCAGCAGCTGAACCGCCTTCTTGATCTGCCCGAGATGCCCCTTGACGACCGGGTTGTACGAACGCATCTGCACCGTCTTCGGGTAGTCAAATTCGCACTTGTTGGCGGTGATATCTTTCGGGATATCAACCACCACCGGGCCTGGACGACCGGTACTGGCGATGTAAAAAGCCTTTTTCATTGTCGCTGCGATGTCACGCACATCCTTGATCAGGAAGTTGTGCTTGACGCAGGGACGCGTGATACCGACCGTATCGCATTCCTGGAAGGCATCCTGACCAATATAGGCCGAAGGCACCTGCCCGGAAATAACAACGAGCGGAATGGAATCCATGTAGGCCGTCGCAATGCCGGTCACGGCATTGGTCGCACCGGGGCCGGAGGTCACCAGCGCCACGCCGACCTTGTGTGACGAGCGCGCCAGGCCATCGGCCGCATGCACTGCTGCCTGCTCGTGGCGGACCAGGATATGCTTGACCTTGTCCTGCTTGAACAGCTCATCGTAAATATGGAGGACAGACCCGCCAGGATAGCCGAATACATATTCGACCTTTTCTTCCTGCAGGCACCTGATTACAATCTCCGCACCGGTCATCATCATTGCCGTCGCCTTACCAATCTGATTGCTCGAAAAAACCTGTAACGTTAAAGCTTAGACCTCGATTGGTCAAGGCATCGACCAAAACAGGTGTTTAACAAAATAACGTCCCGCCCAATAACTGCAAAGGATTTCCGCTCTGGCCAGCCAACGCGAACTGTCAGATTTTCTTGCCGCAACCGAGCGCCGTGCCTTCAAGCAGGCTATGTTTGCCGTACGTAATGAAGAATCCGCACTCGACGTGGTGCAGGATTCGATGATGAAACTCGCCGAAAAATACGGTGACCGCCCGGCGGAAGAACTGCCGATGCTTTTTCAGCGCATCCTGCAGAACACGATTCGCGACTATTATCGACGCAGCAAGGTCCGTTCGCTGTGGACCACGCTATTCTCGGCGCTATCCCCCAGCGATGATGAAGATTACGATCCGCTTGAAACTATTGAGGTTGAATCGGGGTCTCATACGCCGAACACCCCTGACGGACAGCTTCAACAAGCGCAAGTCCTTGGAATTATTGAAAAAGAAATAAAAGCCTTACCAACACGTCAACGCGAAGCCTTCATCATGCGTTACTGGGAGGACATGGACGTTGCCGAGACCGCTTTGGCAATGGGCTGCTCGGAAGGCAGCGTAAAGACACATTGCTCGCGCGCCAACCACACACTGGCTGCAGCACTGAAAGCAAAAGGAATCACGCTATGAACGAATTACATTTTGCGCACAAAATTCGCCAGCACCTGAACCGGGGGCTGCACGATCTGCCGCCGGCAACAGTTGCCCGCCTTGATGCGGCACGTCAGCGTGCGCTGGCACACCAGAAAATTGCGGTGCATCAATCTGTACTGGCCGCTGCCGGTGGTTTTATCCAGCACCAGTTCGATAACCTGCACATCAAGCAAGTGTTGATGGCAACGCTGTTGCTTGTATGCGTGGCCTCCTATTCTTTCTGGCAGGCAGATCAACAAATATCCGAGCTTGAAGCCATTGACAGCGCGCTACTCGCTGACGACCTGCCGATTGGCGCTTTAACCGATAAAGGCTTTGATGCATGGTTAAAAAGCTCTTCGTCGCGCTGATTCTCAGCACATTGCTGGCAGGTACGGGTTGGGCGGCGACGCCCAACCCGTCTGTCGTTGCGACGCCGCCACAACCCAAGTGGAATGAGCTGACGATTCAACAAAAAACCGTCCTTGCCCCACTCAGCGGCGACTGGGACGCGATGGAATACTATCGCAGAAAAAAATGGGTAGGTATTGCCCAACGCTTTCCTGCCATGGCACCGGATGAACAACAACGCGTTCAGGGGCAGATGCAGGAATGGGCAAAACTGAGCCCGGAACAGCGGCGTCTGGCACGTGAGAAATTCCAGGCGGTTAACCAGCTTCCGACAGAAAAAAAACAGGAATTGAAACAAAAATGGGAGGAATACTCCAACCTGCCGGAAGAGGAAAAAGAAAAACTCAAGCAACAAGCGGCTAACGTGCCAGCAACCCGGCCAGGACGGGCAACAGCAGCCGGAGTGCAGACTCCGCCACCTACCGAGACACCAGGCGCAATGGTGCCTGCCAACAACACACCTCCAACCGCCAGCACGCCGGAAACGACCGAGACTCCTCAAGCCGCACCGGCTGACACGACACCCCGCCCCTGATGTCCCTTTCCAGCCATAACACACCGCCGGGCCTCGTACGCCGGCTGGCCAGTATGTTGTACGAGGCACTACTCCTGCTTGGCGTGCTCGCCCTTACCCTGATACTTCCCCATATTCTACTCGGCACATTCGGACACTACGTTGCATCACGGATTGTCTTACAGGCGCATTTTTTCATTGTCCTGCTCGTCTATTTTCTTTGGTTCTGGAGCAATGGCGGACAAACACTGGCAATGAAAACCTGGCATATCCAACTCATCACACGGGATGGCAAGCCTGTCCTTCCAGCGCAGGCGTTTCTTCGCTACCTATTGTGCTGGCCAAGCTTTGCGCTTGCCGGAATAGGTATTTTTTGGGCGTTGCTTGATCGTGACCGGCAATTTCTGCACGACCGAATTGCCGGTACGCGACTGGTTATGACCTGAACCGCATCACCGTCGCTCAACCCACCAAATCATCCCCATTGCAGCCAGCATGAACATTGCAGAAGGGGTGATTGCGCTGACAAACGGCGACCAGCTGTTGATCGCGCCGAGGTTTGAGAACAAGCCGTTAAGCATGTGGAACAGAATTCCAATCATGACGCCGGAAAAAATCTTCAGGCTCACCCCACCCATCCGATTATGTGTATAGCCGAAAGGCAATGCCAGCGCCACCATTACAAAAGCAGCCAGCGGATAGATCACCTTCTTCCACATGGCAATATCATAACGATTTGTCTTTTGGCGATTATCGGACAGATGCTTTGTATACGCGGAAAGATGCTGCAAGGACATGCGATCCGGAGAAACCATCAAGACAGAAAGAATGTCTGGATTGATGGCCGAACGCCACAGCATGTCCGGTTTTCTTTCGACCACAGCCCCATCGCCTTTCAAAATAGTCTGCACGACACCTGTCAGCTTCCAACTCGCCGGAGGAACATACTCCCCCTCTGCCGCTTCACTGACCGAACGCAACATGGCGCGCTCATCAAATTCATAGACACGAATCCCGCGCAGTCGCGTATCCGGCAAAACGGCTCTCACGTTGATAAAACTTCGCTCGTCTTTGAACCACAAACCGGTGGAAGTTCCCTGCCCGATTACGTTACCTTTTGCCTGAAGCAACAACCGCGCAGCATAGCGTTCAGCGGGCGGCGCGACAAATTCACCAAACAGGAAAGTCACCACGGCAAAAA
>JBIJCY010000170.1:0-6326 GCA_044344385.1 Rhodocyclaceae bacterium
GCCAGCGGCTGACACAGGCTGGGAATGCGCGCCACGTCGCCATGGTGCTTGCACGAGAGCGCAACCGCCTTGACGCCTTCCTGCCGGTTGTAATAATCGATCCACGCTTTGGTCGCTACCGGATCAGCCAGATCGGCCTTGTTGAGAATTTTCAGACAGGGACGCTGGCGGTGCAGGCGCAACTCGCGCACCACCGGATTGGTGCTGGCCTCAGGCAGACGCGCATCGACCACCTCGATCACCACATCAATCGACGCCATCGTTTCGGCCGCTTTTTTGCGCGCCGAGGTCATGTGACCGGGATACCACTGAATAGCCATGAAGAGTCGAAACCTTTAAGAAGGCCGCCATTATCCCATTTGTTCGCCCCCCTGCCGGCGTGAGACGCACTAAAACGCTAAAATGCACGCTTCTTGTCATCCAGCACCAGGACTCACGTGTCAGCCAGCCTTGAAATAAAACCCGGGCAATCGATCGAACTGCTCAAGGAACTGCACATCCTGACGCGCGACGGCAAGCTCAATCAGGACAGCCGGCGCAAACTCAAGCAGGTTTATCACCTGTTCCAGTTCATCGAGCCGCTGCTCAATGAACTGCTGGCCGGCAACGAAAACCTGACGCTGGTCGATCACGGCGCCGGCAAGTCCTACCTCGGCTTCATCCTCTACGACCTGTTCTTCAAGGCGCAGGCCGCTGGGCACATTTACGGCATCGAAACACGCGAGGAACTCGTTGAAAAATCACGCGAACTGGCGCACCGGCTTGATTTCCCGCGCATGTCCTTCCTCAACCTGAGCGTTGGCGACTCGATCCATTCAGACGCATTGCCCGAACAGATCGACATTGTTACCGCCCTGCACGCCTGCAACACCGCCACCGATGACGCGATCCGCTTTGCCCTGCACAAACAGGCAAAGTTCATCGTGCTCGTTCCCTGCTGCCAGGCTGAAGTCGCCAGTGTGCTGCGCAAGAACAAGAACGACTCATTCTCGAAAACGCCGCTTTCCGAACTCTGGCGTCACCCGATCCACACCCGCGAATTCGGCAGCACGGTCACCAACGCGCTGCGCTGCCTGCTGCTTGAGGCACACGGCTATCAGCTGACAGTGACGGAGCTGGTCGGTTGGGAACATTCAATGAAGAATGAGCTGATCATCGCCAGACACACCGGCGCCCCCCGCAAGAACGCTGAAGAACGACTGGAAAAAATTCTGCACGAATTGAACCTGGACGAACTGCACGATCGCTTCGTCTACTGAAACCAAGCAAAGGATATAAATGGAAAACTGGATCACCCGCGCCGCTGCGGCCATCTGCGCGGCAGGAAGCATCTCCCTGTTCTGGAGTTTCGGAATGTTCCTTGCTGTTCCCTGGCGTGAGGGGCGCATGCTGTCACTCAACGCGGTGGAATTTCAGGTGGTTGGAATCCCGCTGGTGGTCGGGCTTGCTATTGGTTGGGGGGCACTACACATACTCGCGATCGCTGATCGCGAAGCAAACCCAAAACTCTACGCGACCATCCGTGGCGCACTACTCATCGCTGCAGTAGCCGCTGTCATTGGAGGCATGTCCTGGACGCAGACTCGTTTGCCTGACGCAAAGCACACGACGATGCAAACGCTTCAGGCCGATGTATTGACCCGCTGACCCACCGTCTGCCCGCTCGTATTAACCGACGGATTGTTGTTTTTCTCAGCTTCAGCCCGCGCACTCTCCGCAGCCTTGCGCTCGGCTTGCGCCTGTTCATTCTGCGCCTTCTGGGCTTGCTGAGCCTGTTTGGCCTGCTGGTCCTGCTCTGGCTGCCGCGCACGCACCTGCGCACTGGCCGCAGCGTTACTGTTTGAAGAAACCGCTTCAATTGCCATGATCAACCCCTTTCAGTCAGGATTCTGAAGAACCCTCAGTGTCATCATAGACTACTACGCCTGACATTGCCCGAGACCCTCTGACGACGGCCGAAGAGAAAACGGAACAACCTCGGCAAGAACCATAACACGGCCAACACAAAAACAAGCATCAATCCAAGCAACAACAGGGGATGCGCGAACATCAGCCATAACCCGGAAAGGACAATAGTTTCTTCGCCAAATGAGGCGGCCAGATTGCTGAACGGCTCGGGGGAAAGATTGATCGCCGCCCGCGTTCCAGCCTTGGCCATGTGCGCGCCGGCGGCGAGGCTGCCACCGAGCAAGCCCATCGCCACCTGCCATTCGAGCCCCTGCCCGCCAAAAACCATCGCAGCAAGCGCGGCACCCGCGGGGATGCGGATAAAAGTATGCAGCGTGTCCCACAACGAATCAAAAAACGGAATTTTGTCAGCAAAAAACTCGGCGAACAGCATCAAACCGGCAGCAGCCAGCACCCAGGGATGCTCAAGCAGGCGCAGGCCATCAGGCAACACTACCCAACCCAGCTTACCGGCAAGGCCTACGACAAACAGTGTCGAATAGAGGCGAATGCCCGACGCCCAGCCGAGCCCGGCGGCAATCGCCAACAAGCCAGCCAGATCAAGGGGAAACGTCTCTATTGAAATCATCCATCTTCCGATGCAGGAATCTTTTGCCCAGGAACCTGGCGGAGTGGCTACCAGACGGGTTTTATTGCTAAGCTTAACATTCTGCTTGAATAGCCACAGCTGGTATCCCGCTGCCATTACTCTGGAGCTGCCATGAACACACCCCGTCGCCGCTGGCCACTGATTATTGCTGGCATCCTTGTCGCTCTGCTGATCGTCGCATTTGCCGCTTTTCAATTTGCCATCAAGGCGCTAAAAAGCCAGGTTGAGCAGGCGCTTGGGCCCTATGGCGAAGTCAAGGAAATTCGCGTCACCCTCACTGGCGTCGAAGTGATCGGTATCCGCATTCGAGCACCTGAAGCGACGGGCAAAACTGCGGCGTGGCCTGCAGAAGATCAATTGCGTGCCGAACGCATCCTGATTGTTCCCGCCGTGCGCGACCTGCTGAGCGCCAAGGTCGTGCTGCTCAGCATCCGCGTCGAAGGCGCCTATGTTTCCATGCTGCGCGCCAAAGACGGACGTATGCGCGTGCTACCCTCCCTGCTGGAGAAGCCGGTAACGACGGATGAAAAAAGCAGTGCGCCGCCCATCAGTATTGGCAAAATCGAACTGGCAGACAGCGTGGTTGAATTTTTTGACGCCACCATCCGTCAGCCGCCGCTCAAAATCCGCCTTGAACAAATCAACGCCAGCATTGAAAATCTCTATCTTCCAGACCTCAAGGGGCAGAGCAAACTGGTTGTCGATGGCGTTCTCAAAGGAGTTCAGCACGATGGAAAGATCAGTATCAGCGGGCCCATCGAACTGGCCAGCAAAGAGTCCGAAATAACGACCCGTCTGCGCGGCGTCGATCTGGTCGCCCTGCAGCCCTATCTGATCAAGGCAGCAGAAACCGGCGTTCGTAAAGGAACGCTTGATCTCGACCTGAAATCGACCGTACACAAGGGCATGCTGCACGCGCCGGGTACGCTGACACTAAACGGTCTCGAACTGGCATCGACCGGTAGCGGATCTTTCATGGGTATGCCACGCAGCGCCGTAGTCTCTTCGATGAAAGACAAAAACGGGCAGATTTCGATCAAGTTCGCGCTGGATGGCAATATCAACGACCCTCACTTCTCGCTCAACGAAAGCTTTATGACACGTATCGGATCGTCGATGGCCGGCACGCTCGGCGTCAGCATTGAAGGCCTTGCCAAAGGTGTCGGCAGCGCCGGCAGCGGGATTGCCAAGGGCGTTGGCGATTCCGTTGGAAAGTTGTTCAACAAATAGCGGCGTCACGGCTGACGCCGTGCCTACTCAGGTTTATTCGCACAGAATCAAAAACCGGCATTAATGCCATAGAATCAGAGGCTGGAACCAGCACCCCGAATGAAGCAACTTGTACCTTCACGAACCAAGGAGTAACAATGAAAACGCAATTCAAGCTTCGTCGTGCCGCGTCCCTGATTGTTTGCGGCCTGGCTGCCGCCAGCCTGACCGCTGGCGCCCTGGCAGCCGACATGCCCAAGCGCAAGAGTGGGCTTTGGGAAATCAGCACACGCATGGAAGGAATGCCAAACATGGGGCCGATGCAGCAATGCATCGACCAGAACACCGACAACCTGATGCAACAGCAAGCTGAGAAAAACAAATCCGATTGCAGCGTGATGGACATCAAGCCGCAGGGCAACAAGGTCACCATTCATTCGGTCTGCAAGATGCAGGGCTCTACAGCAACCACCGATGCGGTATTCGTCGGCGCCTTCGATGCTGCTTACAAGGGCGATATGTTGACGCGCTTCAGCCCACCGATGCATGGCATGAGCGAATCGAAAATGGCTTTTGACGCGAAATGGCTCGGCCCCTGCAAGCCCGGCCAGAAACCCGGCGACATGGTCATGCCGAATATGAACGGCATGAATATCAATGAAATGATGAAGGACCCGAAGATGCAGGAGATGATGAAGCAACAGCGCTAATCTTTTCCCTCACCCTGAACCATGGCCACCCCGCTCCAGTTCCTGCGTAACTGGCTGCCACTTGGCGGACCGGAAGGCAACTCCCGTACGGCCGATGAGCTGCGCGAATGGATCGGCACGCTTGATGACGCGCCGCCGCAAGATATTGCGGCGGCGCTGTCCAGCCGTCTGCTGCCACTGGTCAGCGCACAGCCGAACCTGCATATGCGCACACGCCTGCTCGATGCGTTCGAGGAGGCCGCGCACAAGGTGCTGCCGGCGCTTGAAGACGAAATCAGGCAAGCAGAGATACCGCTGACACCACCGACGAAGGCGCTGGCACTGACTGCCGACAATTTGCTCAAAACGCAGATACAGGGATATCTGACCATTGTTTCCAGTATCGAAGGTCACAAACAGGGCACCCTGCCGGAACCCCTGCTGCAGCACGTCATCCTGCACGCGATGTATGCCTTGCAGCGACGCCAGATGCTGGCCTACCGTGCTTATGCCACACCGTCCACAGCATCATGGCAACACCTGCATGATCTGCACCGTGTGGCACGCAGCCACGGGCTGTCGAAAATATCGAAAAACAGCTTATCGATCGAACACGTATACATTGCGGCACTGCTTCTTGCCTACGCCGAACCGGGAAAATTCCCACGCAGCGACCTCGACACCCTGCGCGCCTGCGCTGACCGGATGTCTACCCTGGTCAGACTGTCGGAAACCAACGAGCCGCTGGGCACGGAAGCGCCATCACATCTGTTCCTGGTGCATACGGATAGCGGGCAACCGGGCGCACCATTTCTGCGCACCCCCAAAGCATCCGACGCCAGACACAGCCTGATTGTCGATTGTGGTGCGGTGGTTGCCGCGCTGAATGAAGAACTCGCCCAGCGCACGCATCCCGTTTTCGAGCACGAAGCGATGCTGCCGCAGGTTGCTGAGCCGATGCTGAAAATGCTGTTGCAGATGTGGGGCAGCCTGCCCACTCGACGCTTTTCACGCATGCGCTTCAAGCTGCGTGCTGATGTCGTTTCCGGTTTGCCGGATGTCATTCAGATGATTGATGGCGACGCGCTGCGCCGCCGGCGCAACGATGGCGACAATCAGTTGGGGCCACCGCCACCACCGATAAGCGAATGGGCAATCGTCGACGAAAGCCCGGACGGCTTCGGGATTCGCTACCTGAAAGGCCCGATTCGCCGTCTTGAAGTCGGCGAACTGGTCGGTCTGCGCTCGCGTGAGCACAGCCGCATCCACCTTTGCCTGATACGCAGGGCAACCAACGCGGGGCAAACCTGTTTCGAAATCGGACTGCAAGGGCTGTCACCGCGCGCACTTGTCGTCGCTCTGCCACAGCCTGACGACAGTCCGCCACGCACGGCAATCCTTTTGCCACAACTCCCCGCTTACGGCGGTGGAGCAGGCATTATTGCCGCGCCGGGCAGCCTGCCGGCTGATATCGAAATCCCCTACCAGCCGCCGGGCAAGTTCGTTCGGCTGCGCCTTGGGCGGGCAATCGAAGTCAACAACCGGCTTGAGTTTTACCTGCTTGAGGAAGTCAGTTGAGTTGTTTCGGCTCGGATTCCGAATCTGAATTCGAATTCAAATTCGCCACCGGCCGCGGGCCAACATAAAGCATCACCAACTGGTCCCCGAGCAACGTCACACTGCCGTGCCGGCGATTGTCGCCGGTGTCGCTGTACTCGAAATCATAAACACGACGCAGGCGGAGCATGCCCGCCTCGTCGCGCTCCGGGCGCAGCGAACCGAGTGCCACCGTATCATCGAGCAACAACAACTGGTCGGCAGCGCAGGCAGCACGCGCAGCACGAATGCCGGCATCGCGCGCCTTGAAGCTG
>JBIJCY010000171.1:0-6308 GCA_044344385.1 Rhodocyclaceae bacterium
TTGCCAAACGTGTTGATAACGGTGGTGAGGCATTGACCATTCTGCACGAGATTTCGTTTTCCGTCGCCGCTGGCGAGACAGTGGCGATCGTTGGTGCTTCCGGTTCGGGCAAGTCGACATTGCTTGGCTTGTTGGCCGGCCTTGATCAGCCGAGCAGCGGTTCGGTGATGTTGGCCGGCGAAGCGTTGGCCGGGCTTGACGAGGATGCGCGTGCAATGCTGCGTGGCCGTTTGCTCGGTTTTGTCTTTCAGTCATTTCAACTGCTGCCTTCGTTGAATGCGCTGGAAAACGTCATGCTGCCGCTCGAACTGGCGGGTAATGCCAATGCGCGGATCGAGGCCGAAGCGTGGCTGGAACGTGTCGGGCTGGCGCATCGCTTGCGGCATTATCCGAAGCATCTTTCCGGCGGCGAGCAGCAGCGCGTTGCGCTGGCCCGGGCTTTCGCTCCAAAACCAAAGCTGGTTCTGGCTGACGAGCCGACCGGCAATCTTGATGCGGCGACCGGGCATCAGATTATTGAACTGATGTTCTCGATCAATGCTGAAAGCGCGACGACCCTGATCCTGGTGACGCATGACGAAGAGATTGCGGCGCGCTGTCAGCGGCGCTTGCTGATGCACGCCGGGCAGATCAATGAGGTGGTTTAAAATGACTGAAAATTTTCAGCTACGCGCATTGGTAATCCACAACTTCCCGAGATCATAGCCAACCGTAACCTTGTCGGGCGCTACGGCGCCGGAGATTGCGAACGTCTCGTGGTGTGTTTCGCGACGAACCGGCTGCATTGTCGGCATGCCACTGACGCTGGCGACGGCTGCGACAATTGGTGTGCCGGGGCTTTCTCCGTTGCGGAAAACAACGCCAACCTCCCCGTTGGCAAGTTTTACGAAACACCCGGGTGGATAGATTCCGATCATTTTCACCAACGCCGCTACCAGTGAGGCGCAAGCCCCCTTGCCCTCCTCGACGAAAAGCGTGCGGACAATTTGCGCCGGCGGCAGCGGGCGTCGATCGGCGCGGACACAGGCGCGCGCGAAAAAAATATCCGACAGGCGCAGTAACTGCCCCTCTTCGCTGGGCTCGGCCAGATGCTGTGGGTAGCCGGTGCCGGCGGGGTTTTCGTGATGCTGCCTGACGGCTTCAAGCCATACCGGATCATCGATACCGAGATTTTTCAACGCAGCCAGCGACGACTCCGGGTGCGCCTGCACCTGTGCCAGTTGCGTTGGCGTCAGGGGGGTTGCCTGGCGTGAAAGTCGCTGTTGTATTTCAAGCATGCCAAGGTTCATCGTCAGGGCGGCGCAGATCGTGCTGTTCTGGCGCGCCGGCAGCCAGTCAATCCGCCGGACAAGAAGTGCGCAGAGAGTTGCCGTGCTCAGGCTGTGAGAGACTGCGTAGGACTCCTCCTGACGATCAAGCAGGCAGGCGGCTATGGCGGCTTCGGCGTCGATGCCTGCGAAGTGCTGCACATGGTCGGCAAATTCAATAATCTGTGCGACGTTTGTGGAGCCGTCGAGGACGCCGCGCAGCAGTCGGTTAAGACTGATCTTCTGTGTGTTGCGGGCGAGAAACGGATCAAACTTTTTCTCGATTACCGGAGGCTGGTTCGAGGTGAGCGCCCTGAATTGCGCCTCGAACAGGCTGGTTTCGACGTACATACCCCGTTCGAGCAAGGTGTCGAGTTGCGACTGCGTGTCCAGGATCTGTCCCTTGGACAGCAGCATGTTGCCGTTCTCGTCATGGACATTGCCCGGTAGCGGTACGCCGAGTCGCACGTGGTGGCTGCTAAGGCGACATGTTTCGATGATTGTCTCCAAGCTGTTTGCTTTACGCGGCCGTGTTCTTGCTGGCGGCGCACGCGATTTAAATCTAGCCGATACTTCTGGAGAATGCCAGCAAACCATGGTCGTCTGAGTTGGCGGGCTTCATGTGACAGTGTTTCATCTGTTTGGATTTTCTCTGCTTCGATCCTATAGTTCGCTTGTGGGCATGCAAGTCTGCCGGGTTGAGTACTTGCGAATGGCGGTGTGTTTTTCACCGTAATTGGACTTTGACTTGCACTCAAAGGAGGCGTGGTGGTGGCGTACGCGGGTTTGAAATTTTCGGAAAACGAGGGTCGCTTGCTGGTGTCGATCGAGCCGGTTGCGGGGTGTCCGCAACTTGATGTCGATGCACTGCGTAGTGTGCTGGGTCAGGCTGGTTATGAGAAATGGTTTTTTCTGGAAGAGTCGCTGGCGATGCTGGTGGCGCGCTACAACTCGTCAGTTGAAACGTTCGAAGTGCCGGTCGCCGAGCGTCGTGATGCCACTTGCTCTCTGGAAATTTCTGCTGATTCGATGTGCGCGTGGGTGGATTTTGTTCCGGCCTGTGGCGGCAACGCGGTGACGCCAGAGCAGGTTTTTGCCGTACTCGCTGATGCCGGTGTCACGTACGGTATTGATCAGGCGGCCGTGATCTCGTTGTGTAACAAGGCATTGCCAGAACGTATCGCTGTGGCAATGGGCGTCGCTGCGGAGAATGGGCAGGATACCCGTTTCGAACTGCTCGCCGCCGATACGCGTGATCGGACTCCACAGGTGAATGAGCATGGTTTGATCGATTTTCGCGACCTTGGTGCGATCCCGCTGGTGGTCGCCGAGCAGCCGCTGATGCGGCGGATCCCTCCGACGGACGGGGTGGGCGGGCAGAATGTTCGCGGAGAATTCCTCGAAGCCTTGCCGGGACGCAGCGAAGGGTTTGCCGAGAATCTGATTGGTGCGTATGTCGCCAATGACGATGCCAACCTTCTGTGCGCGGTATTCAATGGCCAACCGGTGCGTTGTGCTAATGGTGTGATGGTAGAGCAGGTCTTGAATGTCCGGAACGTGAACGTTGCTTCTGGCAACATTACTTTTGACGGGACGGTTCATGTTGATGGCGAAGTGCTGCCTGGCATGAAGGTGCATGCCACCGGCGACATCATCGTTACGGGCGTTATTGACGGTGCTGAACTTGAAGCAGGCGGGGATGTTCGTGTCGGCGGCGGCATCATCGCCCAGTCGCGCGTGCGGGCGAGGGGTTCGGTGGCGGCGCGCTTTGTTGAAAGTGCGCATGTTTATGCCGGAACGGCGATTGCCATCGATGATGCCGCCCTGCAGAGTGATTTGCAGGCGATGAACCAGATTGTTGTCGGGATCAAGTCGACCGAACGTGGGCGTCTGGCCGGCGGCTCCGCACGTGCCATGCTGCTGATTCAGGTGCCGGTATTAGGGGCGTCGACGGGGGGTGTGACAAATATTCAGCTTGGCGTCAATCCGGAACTTGACGCGCAGTATCAGGATCTGTTGCAGCGGATCGAGAAGCAAAAGGCGGATGAGGCCAATCTGGAGAAGTTGATGAAGCATTTAACCACGCAGGGTGATAAGGGCGGCATGCTCGAGCGTGTCAAGGCTTCCTGGCAGCAGGCGGTGCGGGCATGGGGAAAGTTGTTGCCGGAGAAGGAAGCGCTGGAAGATCAACTGGATTTGATTGCCGGGGCACGGCTTGAAGTGGGCGTCAGCGTATCCGGGGCGGTCGATATGAGCTTTGGCAAGAAGACCTTGCGTGTGCGTCGAAATTTTGATGCAGGAGCTTTCTCCCTCGCTGGTGAAAAAATGATTTTTACCGATCCGGACGGTGGTGTGAAAAGCGCTGGTTAAACCGTATGGAGAATGCCTTGCGCGGCGACGACGCCGCTACGTACCGCGCCTTCGAGTGTTGCCGGGTAGCCGGCGCAGGCGTAGTCACCGGCCAGCCAGAGTCCCGGATGCGCGGTTTTTGCGGATGGTCGGGGCAGGTCGGGGCGGCAGGAGAATGTGGCGCGTCGTTCGCGGATGACCTGATGCCAGCGTGGCAGCGGCAGGTTTGTCTGTAATGCACTTTCGAGTTCGGCGTGCAGCGTTGATATCAGCGAATCGTTGTCGCGTTCGTCCCATGCGCCGCGTGCGCTCAGCACGAAACCCATGACACCTGGCGTGCCGCCAAGCGGGCCGCGATCGAATACCCATTGCCCCAGATTGCCTTCCGTGCCGCCATCCAGGCCGAGCATTGGAAAGGGTAGGCGCAGTTCTGGCGGGTAACCGACGTAGGCCGTGCCAATGGGTTCGTAGGCGTAGCTTTCCAGCATGGCGGCGATCGCTGCAGTTTCCGTTCGTTGCGCGAGAAAAACGGCAGCGTGTTGGGGCGCAGTGGCGAGGATGATTTTGTCGAAAGCTTCGCCTGTGATGGAGAGTTCATCCTCAATACGTTCGACGCGTGTACTCAGGCGGATTTCGCCGCCGTGCGCCGCGATGAAAGCGGCAGCGGGGTGCGGAAATAACTGGTCGAGGTCAGCGGCGGGCAGAAGCAGGTCGGTTTCAGCACGCGCGCCGCCAAGACTGTCGCGCAGCACATTGGCGAAGACCTGCGCCGAGGCGTTGGCCGGTTCGGTATTGAGCGCCGCAAGGCAGAGGGGGGCCCATAGGTGCCTGCGCAGGCTGCCCTGTTGCGCGTGGCGGTCAAGCAGTGCGGTGACTGTGCAGTCAGCGTCAAGTTGGTAGTCCTTTGCCTGTAAAGCAAGCATGAAACGCACGGCACTGATTTTTTCGGCGAGGCTGGCGCCGCTTGCGGTAAGCAGGCCGATAGCGAGATGCAGCGGTGCCCGCAGGTGTGGCAGACGCAAGCGGAAGGGTGGCTGGCTGCCAGGGAAGGTCAGCTCGAGCGGCAGTCGTTTGAGCAATTGCTTGGAATCGGCACCGACGATATTCATCAGTCGCAGCGTTTCGCAATAGGCGCCGATGAGAATGTGCTGGCCGTTGTCCAGCGTATGCCCGTTCGCATCGACGCTACGCGCCCGGCCGCCGAGTTGTTTTGCGGCCTCAAAAACGCTGACCTTGATGCCCGCGCCGGCCAGTTCAACGGCGGCGGTGAGTCCGGCCCAGCCACCACCGATGACGGCAACTTTCAACCTTTGATCCAGGTGCGCCAGGCAATCCACAGCTTGCGCACCGGCGTTAGCGAGGTGCGCTGGGTGAGGACCTGGCAGCCGTCACGCTTGATTTCGTCCAGCAGCGTGCGGTAAATCGTGGCCATCACCAGCCCGGGGCGTTGCGTCTTGCGATCGCAGGCCGGCAGTTCGCTTATCGCCAGCGTGTAATACTGTTCGGCGCGTTCGATCTGGAACTCCATCAGACGGCGGAAGTTGTCTGAATAGCGTGCGTTGAGGATATCGGCGGCGGTCACCTCAAAGCGCTGCAACTCGCCGATTGGCAGGTAGATGCGGCCGATGCGCGCATCTTCGCCGACGTCGCGAATGATGTTGGTGAGCTGAAAAGCCATGCCGAGGTCGTGCGCGTATTTCTGCGTTTTGCGATCCTGGTAGCCGAATATTTCTGCGGCGAGCAGACCAACGACACCGGCGACACGGTAGCAGTACAGCGAGAGTGCTTTGAAATCGAGATAGCGCGACTGCTGCAGATCCATTTCCATGCCGTCGATGATTTCGAGCAGTTGCTCCTGTGGCAGATTGAATTCGGCAAGTGCGGGCAGCAGGGCCTGCGTGACCGGGTGCTCGGGCTTGCCGGCGTAGAGTCTGGCGAGTTCCTGTCGCCACCAGACCAGCTTGGTTGCGGCAATCGACGGGTCGTGGCATTCGTCGACGACGTCGTCGACTTCACGGCAGAAGGCGTAGAGGGCGGTGATCGCATGCCGCCGGTTGGGCGGTAGAAACAGGAAGCTGTAGTAGAAGCTGGAACCGCTCTGGGCTGCTTTCTGTTGGCAGTATTCTTCGGGAGTCATTCGCGATCTCGGGTTTTTCTGGATTTGCTGGTTTGCCGGATTTTCACACAGATTTTTACATAAGCAGGGTACGGCTGCCCATGTGCAGCCAATCGACAGGCCCCAGCACGGGTCGATGGTGGAAAACATCGCCGCGCACGCTGCGGATTTTTTCGAGAATGCGTAGCCCGCCCTGTACCGTGAAGCGGATTTCCCAGCCCATGCGACCGGGCAATTGCTGAACGAGTGGTGCGCCGTCGAGCATCATGGCGTGCGAACGGTCGGTTTGGAAGTCAAGCAGCGCGGCCCATTCCGCACTCCAGCGCCGGTCTGCGATCTGCTGCTCGCTGATGCCGAAGCGGGTGAGGTCGGTTTGCGGCAGGTAAACGCGATCCTTTTGCCAGTCGATATCGATGTCCTGCCAGAAATTGATTAGCTGCAGGGTGCTGCAGATGCAGTCCGAACGGCGAAGGTTCTCTTCGCTGGCGCGGTCCACCAGGTGCAACAGCAGGCGACCGACCGGATTGGCCGAGCGC
>JBIJCY010000172.1:0-6286 GCA_044344385.1 Rhodocyclaceae bacterium
GTGGTGCCCTATCCAACTGGCGCTTCCGCTCCTCAACGGCCTGATGATGTTTTCATGGGCAATGACGGCTTACTGATCATAAAGCTGCCGACTACGGAACTTATTCGATGGAGTGCTGTTCGGCCTTATGTGAAGCTTTCCATAAGGCCGATTATGCATAGCCGCCGATTATGAAAAGTTGCATCACAGTTTTGCTGAAAACCTTTGTCTGGCGCTGTTCTGCTGTTCGCCGACGCGCCGACTGCTCAACATAATTTTCTGAGTTCTCGAACAGACAGGTAAACGTGAAGGTGACTTTCTATCGCCACTCCTGATTTCACCAAGGCTATGCTTTTCCTTGATTCGCTCGGCCATATGCATGACGGGGAAGAATTGGGCACTTGGGACTATTCCGACAACGGCTAAATTGCAAACCAGTGGCTCCGGTTATCGTCAGCCGATTATGGAAAGTGCGACTGGCATGCACTCCCCATTCCTTCTGCCTTTGCAGCACATTTATCGAGTCGGCTTTCCATAATAAGCGGCTATGCATAATCGGCCTGATCGGTCATCCAAGACTTGCTTTTTTGCCGACCGCACCTCGCGTTGTGGTCATTCGAAGATTTCCAACGAAAATCGGCGGCCTCATTCCGGAACGGCTGTTTGTCAAAAGTGGCTACGCACCCATTCGACCATAAAAGCCACATGATATTTTCATGAAGATTGGCCGGTTACGGATCCCAAAGCAGACGTCCCATGCGAGAGATTACGCACGCGTAACCGGCATCCTCAAAGATGGCATTCGCAATCCGAACTGCACTGTCAGTGTGCGGTGCCGGCATCCTTGTCAGCCTTTGTCTTCAGCTTCTCCGCAATACCGGCAAACTGATCGGGTGGGATTCCCTGAGTAAAAAGGAAGGCACTGGGTTTGATGTCCTTGTCATAGGTCTGTAGCCCGGGCCTGTTCCCGTCCCGAACCGCCTGGTAGCCAAAGACTCCAGCGAACGGCACCGCCACCACAACGGCTGCCAGCGCGCCGAGGATGTGAGGGGATAAGCGTACTGTCAGGCGTAGATGACGGTACAGCACGCCAGCAATGACAGCCGCGAGGCAGAGTGCTCGAACCCTATCGAAACCCCACCAAGAGATTTGGAGATTCTGGATTCTTGAACTTGCAATATTTCGGATCCCGGATAATAATGTACGCAACAACTAACCCAATGTCCGGCGTGGCATGACCATCTGGAGGTTGGGAGAAAAAGCCGGCGAAAGCCGGTTTTTTCACGTCTGGGGGCCGAAAATCAATAAGCAAACCGTTCCCGTCCACCTCAGGACGAGGGTCTACGTAGACGGGTTCAACCTGTACTACGGATGCCTGAAGGGTACTCATCTCAAGTGGCTCGATCTACTGAAGCTCTTTGAGGCGCATGTCCTTCCGTCTGTCCTGGTGACCAGGAACGATCAGCCGGCAACGATGCAGCTTGAACCTGTAGCCATCAAATTTTTCACGGCCAAGATTCTCCCCGCAGCAGCGAAAGCTTCCGACTCCGTTTCATCACAAGCCAGATATCACACTGCGCTTCGCAAGACCCACGAAGAGCGGATCGAAATTATCGAGGGGTACTATGCCCTCAATCAGATGAAGGTGAAGATCGTCGATGCGGAGTTTCCTGATCGTCCGCCAAAGGACTGTCAGGAAATTCATGCCTGGAAGCTTGAAGAAAAGCAGTCCGACGTCAATCTAGCCCTGCACGCTTACCACGACGCAGTTGCCGGCAATGTCGATCAGATCGTTGTCGTCACGAACGATACCGATATTGCCCCCGCGCTTGAAATGATCCGGAAATACACTCAGGCAGTCATCGGCTTGGTCGTCCCGACGACGGATCGCCAAAGGATCGCCAAAGGAAGCCGAACGCCGATCTCTCAAGGCTGGCACACTGGACTAGAACCCACATTACGGGCGATGAACTGGCGGCAAGTCAGTTGCCGCGTGTTATTCCGGGCCGTAAACCGACCATCAAGCCCGAGTCCTGGTATCCGAACCCCGAGAAACTCGCGCAGATTCTCGAACTGGCGATTCCAGTTCGGGGAAACCGGAGCGGAGCCTTCAAGTGGCTCGAGCAACCGAATCCACATCTTGGTGGGCGAATTCCAATCGAGATGTTGGAGACTGAGCAAGGAGCCGACGAAGTTCTCGCCTACATCCGGAAGTGGATTGCAGAACACGCGGACCCGCTTAACGGCATTCACGTGTGAATGCACTTGCCCCTAGAAGGTGAAGGCACCCTGCGTCACCTGGAGCTTGAGTGCCGAAAAAATTTCCTCCCGGTTCTTGATCTTGCGGAGCGTCATGGCCGCAACACGGCCGGAGAATGAATCGATTGCGATGCACACCTCTGCGACAACCTTGCAGTTAACGAATTGGGCGGCGAAAGTGGGCGCCTCGAAAGATGTGCCCACTTTTCTTTTGCGGTACTGTCTTCCGGCCTGATCGCGTCAGCACGCCAAATCGCGGATAATCCGGTCTCGGACATCGGAGTTCAGCATGAATATTCTTGTCACCGGCGGTGCCGGCTACATTGGCTCTCACACTTGCGTTGAACTGCTTAACGCAGGCTTTGACGTGACGGTTTTCGACAACTTCTGCAACAGCCACCCCGAGGCTTTGGCGCGGGTCGAGCGCATCACCGGGAAGAAGCTCACATTGGTGCGCGGCGATGTGCGTGACCGTGCGGCGCTGGTGGCGGCGCTACGTGATAGTGGCGCGAGTGCGGTGATTCATTTTGCCGGGCTCAAGGCGGTTGGTGAGTCGGTCGAGAAGCCGCTTTTCTATTACGACAATAACGTGGTTGGTACCCTGCGCTTGCTCGAGGCGATGGGCGAGTGTGGTGTCAAAACGCTGGTTTTCAGTTCGTCGGCCACGGTTTATGGCGACCCGCAGTGCCTGCCGCTGACCGAGGATCATCCGCTTTCGGCGACCAATCCCTACGGGCGAAGCAAGCTGATCATCGAGGAAATTCTGCGTGATTTGTATCGCAGCGATTCTTCCTGGCGCTTGGGGTTGCTGCGCTATTTCAACCCGGTCGGTGCGCATGTCAGCGGTCTGATCGGTGAAGACCCGCAAGGTATCCCGAATAATCTGTTGCCATTCGTTGCCCAGGTCGCGATAGGGCGGCGGGAATTTCTCAACGTGTGGGGCGATGACTATCCGACACCGGATGGCACCGGGGTGCGCGATTACATCCATGTGGTCGATCTGGCGCGTGGGCATATCAAGGCGCTTGAACGCTTGCAGGCGCAGGCGCCGGAGTGCCTGACGGTGAATCTGGGTACCGGAACCGGCTACAGCGTGCTGGAGATGGTGCTTGCATTCGAGCGGGCCTGCGGCAAACCGGTGCCTTATCGGGTCGGGCCGCGCCGTTCAGGGGATATCGCTTCTTGTTATGCCGAGCCGAAATTGGCGCTTGATCTGCTGGGCTGGCAGGCGGAACTTGGGTTGGACACGATGTGTGCGGATGCCTGGCGTTGGCAGAGTGGTAATCCGGAAGGCTATGCGGTGTGAAGTGCAGCGCTTATGCTCCATTTCGCACTTGTTGATGAGCGAAGATTTTAGAAACCTGATGTTTATTTTTGTCTGGAATAATCCATGCAAGCATTGATCCCGGTTGTTCTTTCCGGCGGCTCCGGCACGCGTCTGTGGCCGCTTTCCCGCGAAAAATACCCCAAGCAGCTGTTGCCGCTGATCGGCGAGGATTCGCTGTTGCAGGCCACCGTACGCCGTGTCGAGGGCATTGTCGGTGTGCAGCTTGCCGCGCCGATGGTCGTCTGCAATGAGGAATACCGTTTTGTGATCGCCGAGCAACTGCGCGTGATGGGCAAGGAGGGCGCGATTCTGCTTGAGCCGATGGGGCGCAATACGGCACCGGCGCTGACGCTGGCTGCACTCGCTGCAATGCGCGATGGTGGCGATCCGATTTTGCTGGTGATGCCTGCCGACCACGTGATTCTTGATACGCCGGCTTTTCAGGCGGTTGTGTGCCAGGGTGCGGCGCTGGCCGACGCCGGGGCGGTGGTGACTTTCGGCATTACGCCGGACTCACCCGAGACAGGTTATGGCTATATCCAGTCGGGCGAAGCGTTTGGCAATAATGGTGCAGCGCGCATCGCGCGCTTTGTCGAAAAACCAGATCTCGCCACGGCGCAAGCTTACCTCGATGACGGCTCGTACTCGTGGAACAGCGGCCTGTTCATGATGCGCGCTTCGGTTTGGCTGGCGGCGATTGGCGCCTGTCGGGCCGATATTCTTGCGGCCTGCCGTGCGGCGTGGGCGCAGGGTTCGACCGATGGCGAGTTCTTGCGTGTCGGCAAGGAAGCTTTCGGGCAGTGCCCGGCGGATTCGATCGACTATGCCGTGATGGAGCGGATCGCTGCCGGCGAACTGGCGCTGCCCGCCGGCGTCGTTATCCCGCTGTCTGCCGGCTGGTCTGATGTAGGCGCCTGGGATGCCTTGTGGAAGGTGCTGCCGAAGGATGGCGATGGCAACGTCGCGCAAGGCGATGTGTTTCTGCACGATTGCCGCAATACGCTGGCCATGTCCGAAGGTCGCCTGGTGGCCTGCATCGGGGTGGACGACATGGTGATCGTTGAAACGCCTGACGCCATTCTGGTCGCCCACAAGGACAAGACGCAGGAGGTGAAGAAGATTGTCGATCGCCTCAAGCGCGACGGTCGGCCGGAGGGGCAGTTGCACCGCAAGGTATTCCGCCCCTGGGGCTCGTACGACGGCGTTGATGCCGGCGAGCGTTTTCAGGTAAAGCGCATCGTGGTAAATCCCGGTGCGACGCTGTCGTTGCAGATGCACCATCATCGTGCCGAGCACTGGATCGTCGTGCACGGTACGGCGAAGGTGACACGCGGTGAGTCGACCTATCTGGTGTCCGAAAACGAATCGACTTTTATTCCGCTGGGGACCAAACACCGCTTGGAGAATCCCGGTTGCGTACCGCTCGAAATGATTGAAGTGCAGTCAGGTTCGTATCTGGGAGAAGACGACATCGTGCGCTTTGAAGATGTCTATGGGCGGAGTGTTTAGGTGGTTATAGACCGCGCGCCCAGTCCGGTCGTAAATGAGCTGAACCCGGCTCGGCGATTGCGCTGCGTACCTGTTGCAGCAGGCGCTCCTTGTCGGCGTCAAGGGTTCCCTTGAGGACCAGCCAGTTCGATGCATGGTCGCTGCGAAAGACGGTGCGTGTCAGTTCAAGCTGCGCGAGGAAACGCTCCATCTCCTGAAACAGTTGCGCTTGGGTGAGCGCTTGCCAACCCGGAAAGTCTTTCCGGAAGCGGTCTTCACCCATTGGAAAGCTGACGACCAGAGTCGCCGCATATTCCGGTTGCGTGGCGTTGAGCAGGCGCGCCGAGTTGTCGGCGTGCTGCGCTGAGAGCGCCGGGCCGCCCAGTCCGTTGAGAATCATGACCGAGCGTTTGATGCCTGCCTCTCCGAGCTTGTCGAGTGCCTCGCGGGTTGACTCAAAAGTCTCGCCTTTCTTGACGCAGGCCAGCACCTCGTCGTCGCCCGACTCGGCGCCGATATAGGCGATTGATAGTCCGGCATTGGCGAGTTCGCGCAATTCCTCAACCGACTTCTTGCGCAGGTTGCGCGGCAGGCAGTAGCTCGACACGCGGCGCACCGCTGGCAGGTACTCGCGAATCGCGCTGAGAATGTTCAGCAGACGGCGCGTCGGCAGCACCAGTGCGTCGCCATCGGCGAGAAAAACGCGCCGTACGTCGGCACCGAATTGTTCTCCGGTTTGCCGGATGCTTTCCAGTACCTCGGCTTCGTCACGCGCGCGGAATTGCTTTTGTGGCGCAGTGTAAAAATCGTATGGCGGTAATAAAATCGACGATTACACGTTTAACTAGACGTATTCATTGCAAACAGGTGGCACACGCAACATTCTCGGCGCCATTAAATAACATTTTCAGTTTCAATCGCACTTTTATTGCCATCAAACCACCTCCCCGAGGGTATTTTCTGACATTTCTTAGCGCAGCGGTCAAGCCTCCAAAACGCCTCTGCTGATCACCAAAACGTGCATAACCACATCTCGCCACACCCGGATGTGTTTACTGGAGGATTGACCTGACCCCTCTGGGGCCTGTAATTGCAGAATAAATTGACCCTGCGTTTGGTCTCTGGGGTTTGGGTTTGCTTTTTGATTCTTATTTAATTGGTTTTCAAAAAGAACAGAGCCTGGGCTCGGATCGGCGAAGCCGAACGAGCCAGGAGGCAAGCGAGCGAAGCGGA
>JBIJCY010000173.1:0-6272 GCA_044344385.1 Rhodocyclaceae bacterium
ACTTCAAAATCCACCACAGAGGCACAGAGGCACGGAGAGAACACAGAGAAAGCCATTCGTTTTAAAAGGGGTTCTCTGTGAATCCTCTGTGCCTTTGTGTCTCTGTGGTAGGGGTTAAAAGGTTTCTTCACAGTTTCTCAGGCGATCGGCGCTTATTCTCCCTCCCCTTCAAGGGGAGGGCGGGGTGGGGATGGGGATGGTCACACCGTCAGCGCCAGAGAACCGGCATGCGTCCATGCCCGGTAAATCTGCAGCGCCACATACGCATCATTCGCGGCGTAAAGCATCTGCCGCTCGGTCAGGCGAGGGTTTGCCCAGTTGCTGGTACTGGTTTGCTTCGACTTGTGCAGCTTCTGACCGAAAAAATGCGCGACGGCCACTTTGGCGCCAACCGTGCCACGATGCCCGGGCCCGCGCAACACTTCGCCAATGTCGACTACGTTATTTATCTCAATGGACAACCGGGCCTGCAAGGCACTCCGGTCATTACCCAAACCAAAGCCGACTTTAAGCAAACGCTGCGATTCGAGGATTTCCTTGAGTGCGGCAGTGCTCGGCAATCGCGAAATCTGGAACAGATAGGCGCAAGTTTCGGTCGCCAACTGAACAAGATGCGGGCCGGTCGACACCTCACCCTTGAGGAAGGTTGGTTTCGATTCCGTATCAAAACCGATGACCTCGGCTGCCATCAGGGCCGCAAGCGCCTCGCGACAAAGCGCTTCCGAATCAACCAGCCGCACCGCGTCCATCGTCAGCCCCTGATAGACAGGAAGCTCGGCAGCATTCAGCAAAGCGCGGCTAAAGGTCACATTATTCAATTCTTCTCCTGTCTGTTCGACCATAAATATCCCGATGAAAAACCACTTTATCGCCCGTCACCTCGGCCAGCCAGTAAACCGTATAAACCGGCAGTTTTTCAACATTCAGGCGGCGGGTTCGGCGATCCTGCAGTTCGCGGTCAACGTCGCGCTCTGCCCCCAGCACCCAGGCCGCCAGCGTACGGAAACGATCAACGCGAATGCAGCCGGACGATAGCGCACGCGTGTTCTTGTCGAACAATTCACGGTGATTGGTATCGTGCATGTAGATACTCAGCGGATTGTCGAGATCGAACTTGAGGCGCCCCAGCGCATTCCTGTCGCCTGCCGGCTGGATGAAGCGGTAGCCACTTTCCGAAAAATCTTCCTGCGCGACGACGCTGTCGAGTGACGCCACCCGCCCATGCTCGTCGATCAATTTGAGCCCCAGCTTGTCCACGGTCCGCAGATCAACTTCGCCGGAGCGAAAAATATCCTTGGCGAGAATAGTCGGTGGCGGACTCCATGTCGGATTGAAAACAATGCCGGTGAGCGCGGTTTTCATCATCGGCGTCTGCCGCACCGGCTTGCCGACAATGATCCGGCTCTCCACCGCCCGCCGGCCATCCTCAAAAGCCGCCAGCGTGTACGCCGGAACATTGACGACGACAAAACGACGGCCTTCGTTCTCGGCGAACAAGCGTTCCATCTCGGCAAACTGTCCGCGCAAGATGGCAATCTTGTCCCGATCCGAGAGATTGAGATTGAACAGCGTGTGCTCGTCGACAAGGCCATCGACAACGCCACCCATCGCAGACTGAAAGGACCGCACCGCCAGATCGGTCTGCTGATCGAAATACTCGGCACCTGCTGTCGTCGGGTAGCCGAGCTCAGCCAGACGCTGGTTGAGTTGTGCGGCGCGTTTTCCCTTGCTGCCTTTTTTCAGCGCCGCACCGCTATCGATGCGCGTGATCGGTGCTTTCGGCGCATTCATTACACGGGCGTTGAGATTGACCAGCGCTTCAAGAACCGGAACCAATTCCGCCGTCGAGGCGCAAGCCAACGCTGGCCCACAAGAAAACAGCAGCAAAAATATCAGTCGCCACATGATGTATGCCTCAGCGACATGAGGGCTGCGTCTGATCGATGCTACTCAGCCATTCTTTTCGTCATAGCTCGACGGCGTGACGCCTGCACTGGCGAGGCACTCGCGCAGGTGCTTGATTTCCGGCTTGGCGCAGACGTTGCTGTGATGAGGGTGGTGCAGGAAAAACTCGCGCTGGTTCAGCATCACGCGAAACCGCGCGCCATGCGCCGGTTCAACGGTGGCGCCGAGGTGATGCAACAGTGATTCAACCTCGCGCCAGTGAATATTGCTGCTGATCGGATCGTGAAAAATAGAATGCAGAAAACTCTGGTGTTTATGACTCATGGCGTGGCCCTTTGTCAGCGTTCTTCAATCAGAGGATATCAGTTGCTGCGCCCGAATTTTTCGACGAGTTGACCGAGCTTCTCGGTTCGTTGACGCGCCTGCGCTTCAGCTTCGCGCTGCGCCTTGCGCCGTTCGGCGTCTTTCTTGAAGCGCTCGCTGATCGTCTTCGAGGCATGTTCACGATGCGTGTCAGTGACCGCGTCCGTCGGATTACCTTCGAGATCAAAACGGACCGTGGCTTTTTCCATGGCCTTCAGGTAGCGCAAGGAATGGGTGTGAATCCCCAACGCGATACGCAAAAGTTTTCGATCAAGTTCCGGAATCCTCGCGAGGAGTTGCTTGTCAATGCCGATAGCAAGCGGCATGCAATCGCGAAAAACCGGGAATCTTTCCTGCAACTCCTTGCTCAGCGAACGAGCATTCTGGACGGGGCCGGGCGTTGGGTCTGGTGTATTCATCAATCGCAATCTTGCATTTCGTGTTCAAAGGATTCAAGCAAACTTCAAGTTCGTATCATACCCCGAGGCAGGGCCGGTGGCGCATCTGTGCAATCGCACGAAGCATTCTCCCTCCCCTTCAAGGGGAGGGTCGGGGAGGGGATGGGGAAAACGAGAATACCTCACAAACGACTACCAGGCTTCCCCATCCCCCTCCCAACCTCCCCCTGCGCGCAGCCCACCCGGAGGGGTGTGAAGGGGGAGGAGAAACACCGAAGGCATTCATACAATCGCCCTGAGCAAGACAGCCTCACAGCACATAAAACAATATCGCAATGTAGTGCATCAGACTGCCGGCCAGCACGAACAAATGCCAGATGCCGTGCCAGTGCCTGAAGCGCTCATCAAAAGCGTAGAAGATAATACCGACTGTGTAAAACAAGCCGCCCGCCGCCAGCCATGCAAAACCCGCCTGACCCAGCGTGCTTAACAAGGGATCAATGGCCACCAGGACGATCCAACCCATGAATGCGTAGATTACCAGGGACATCACCCGAGCTTCCGAGCGGGGGCGGATTTCCTGCAGCATGCCGATCACGGCCAGCCCCCAGACGACACCAAACAATGACCACCCCCAGACGCCGCGCAAGGTAACCAGACAGAATGGCGTATAACT
Source organism: Rhodocyclaceae bacterium (assembly GCA_044344385.1). Taxonomy (GTDB): domain Bacteria; phylum Pseudomonadota; class Gammaproteobacteria; order Burkholderiales; family Rhodocyclaceae; genus CAJBIL01. The sequence goes on from JBIJCY010000173.1 coordinate 3,343, forward strand.
GCCGGCGATCAGCAGATAAATCGACAGATGGTCGAGCTTGCGCAGGATGATCTTGGCCCGCCCGCGCAGGCTGTGATAAAGCGTCGAAACGCTATAGAGCAGCACGAGGCAGGCGCCGTAAATCGACACACTGACCACTCGCCATGGATCGCCGCTAGCCGCCGCAAGCACCATCAGCACGATGGCGCCTGACAAGGCCAGCAGCGCGCCAAGAAGATGCGTCCACGCGTTGAATTTCTCTCCGTGATACATGCGAATTACTTCCAGTTGATTTCTTGCGCGGTATTGCTGCCGATCAGCGCGTCATCAAGACTGGCCGGCGTTTCGGCTTCTGATTTTGAAAGCGGCGTACGCCCGGCCATGATCTCGGCAAAACGCTGTGGCAACAGGGGGCTGAGAGCGGGTTCAGCATAACCCTCGGGGAAAACCGGCTGATTGGTCGCTCTATCGTATTTGTCTGTCGCGCCAAGCGTGTGAAGGAATTCGTGTGTAATAACGACGTTGTTTTGCTTGGCCATATCGCGCGCGGCAAATGCATTAACCCGCCCGATCAGGCCTTGCTGCAAACCCGTGGAATGCCCCAACCGCGCACTTTGCGCCGGGTCAAAATACAGAACAAACATCTTTACTTGCGGGCCGGGGCCCTCGGAACGGGTATTGCGGTAAGCCCACCAGCGCATTTTCAGACTCCACGCCATGACCTCCACAGCATTTCCATTGCGCGGTGGCGCCGGTGCTTGTGTCTCAATTTTTTCGCCCAGCCGGATCTCGATGGAAGCACTTGATGAACGACCGTGACGTACTGCCTCATCGCGCATGAAACTCTCTACCGGTTTGAAATCCGCAGCACTCAAATTACGCAGATAATTTGCCACGATCGGACTACCGTCGCCATTGATCGGGTAAATCGTGACGGACAAAGTGCTCTTCCATTCCACTGATCGCGTTTTTGCCCGCCAGGCACCCAAAGCGACGCTAATCAGGATGAGTAACAGAACAATAATGCGCAGGATGCGAAACACGACGACAGCGATCTCGTCAACGACAAGAAAAGGAGACCGTCATAGCCGAGCCTCAGCAAGCAAACGTAGCTGCTCAATTGTTGCCGCATCGGGCGGCAACAACCTGATGGCGGTTTTTTGCAATTGCAGCGGCACTTCGGCACCCGGGACAATACCGCGCCGCACGGCAGCGGAGGCGCCGAGGGCAAACGACAGGGCTGCATCACGACGCCCGCCGACGTGTGCGGTAATACTGGCGTGACCACGCCAGATGAGGCTTTCGGCAATCTGCGCACGCACGGTATTCTGGCGATCCTGCTGTTCTTCGCGCACCAGTATCACGCCCTCGGCCGGTACCACCCAGCACACGGTATCGCCCGCCGCAAAAACGGGTGTGTGCGGCGCAAACAACGATTGCCCCTGCCACTCAATTTCCGTCGAATCGTCCTCCGGCACGTGGCGCAACACTTTGCCGACAAACAGATTGGGCTGATCGGTCAGACGCGCCACCAGCGCACTGGCCGGCTGCGCGAGCATTTGTGCCGGTGACGCCGTTTGCAGTGTGCGCCCGTGCTGCAACACGGTCATGCGGTCGGCGAGCAGGCTCGCCTCCTCGAGATCGTGCGTCACCAGAATGATCGGGATGGCCAACGAACGACGCAACTGGATGAGCTGGCGTAGCAGCTTGCGCCGCGTTACCTGATCAACCGCCGAGAAAGGCTCATCGAGCAGCAATACCTGCGGCTCACGCGCCAACGCGCGGGCAATCGCCACGCGCTGCTGCTGACCGCCGGACAACTCGCCCGGCCGGCGCGCAAACAAGCCCTCCAGATTGACGCGCGCCAGCCATTCGCGCGCCTTGGCCTCGCGTTCAGCGACCGGCAAATGCCCGAGCGCCACCATCACATTGGCCAGCGCACTCATGTGCGGGAACAGCGCGTAATGCTGAAAGACAAAGCCGACACGACGTTGTTGCGGTGACATATCGACAGCGCTCGCCGCGTCGAACCATGTCTCGTCGCCACAGCGCACATAGCCACTGCTCGGGCGGTGCAAACCGGCAAGACAGCGCAGGATGGTCGATTTGCCACTCCCTGATGGACCGACCAGCGCCAATAGCTCACCGCCATCGCAGCTGATGTCGGCAGCCAGCGGGATCGGCGCAACTTGCTCAAGGCGGGCTTCCAGCCTCATCGCTGCGCGCCCGAACGGCCCAACCGGTAGACGAACATCACGGCGAGGAAAGAGAGCGCAAGGAGCAGCGCCGACATACCGGCCGCAGCCGAATCGTTGAACGCCTGCACCTGATCGTAAATGGCGATGGCCACGGTTTTGGTTTCGCCCGGAAGGTTGCCGCCGACCATCAGGACCACACCAAATTCACCGAGGGTGTGTGTAAAAGTCAGCGCCAGTGCCGCAGCAATACCCGGCCAGGCAAGCGGCAGCTCGATGCGGAGAAAGGTTTGCCAGCGCGACAGTCCGGATACCCACGCCGCTTCACGCAGCTCACGCGGAATCGACGCGAAGGCGCGCTGCATCGGCTGTACGGCGAAGGGTAAATTGAAGATCAGCGAAGCCAGTAGCAGCCCGTCAAAACTGAACACCAACGAACGCCCGGTCAACGCCTGATAGGCCTGACCCAGCGGCGACGCACCGCCAAAGCCGAGCAGCAGGTAATAACCCAGCACCGTTGGCGGCAGCACCAGCGGCAGCATGATCGCCGCTTCCAGCGCGCCCTGTCCGCGAAACTGCGACCACGCCAAACGCCGCGCCAGCCAGATCGAAAACGGCAGGAGCAGCAGCGCGGTGGCGGCCGCGAGCTTCAGGGAGAGGGAAAGGGCTTGCCAGTCCATTAGCGAACAAACCTAAACGCTTTCGACGCAGAGTACGCAGAGACGCAGAGTACGCAGAGAAAATCTTCTTTGGGTT
>JBIJCY010000016.1:0-20378 GCA_044344385.1 Rhodocyclaceae bacterium
GAACGGCGGCGATTTCAAGCGAAAAAACGTGCTCGGTGTTGTGTGTGACGCCGGGCGCGTAACGATAACGCCACTCGGCGAAAATCTCGAAGGTGTTGGTGCGTTGCCAGTCGCGAAGTGCATCTGTACTGGCGATGATGCCGGTCTCTTCGCCGACTTCGCGCAATGCCGTTTCGCTCAGGCTTTCGCCGACCTCCTGACTGCCGGTAACCGATTGCCAGTAGCCGGGGTGTGAAGCACGTTCAAGCAGGAGGATTTGCCGGTCCGGGGTGTGGATGACCACCAGCACCGAGACGGGTTGCTTAGGCGCCTTGTGCTGCGTCATGCCAGCGTCGGGAGGGTCGCCAAACCGTCGGCGCGCAGGTCGTAAAAAATCCAGAAGGGAACATTACGTGCCTGCCATTCCGCGATGGTATTGGCGAGGACTTCGTTGAGTGCGGTGAAACTGTTGGGCACAGCGTGCACAGCGTCGGCGCCGAAAATGGTAATGATGTAGCCGGGTGCTTCACGCCATGAAAAGTCAGTGAGGCAGTCGTTCAGGGCGTCAAGATTCGCGCCGTACCAGTCGGGAAAGTGGAGTCCATGGCCGAACGCGCCAAGAATCTTTCCCATATGGTCGGATTCTTCAAGGTCGACTTTGAAGCAGGCGAAGCCCAGTGCTTGTGCGGCTCTGGTCAGCCCGGTTTGTCCATGGTGCGGCAGGTGATAGATGTTGGCCTGCTGCGGCTGCGCGAGCAGATCCTGGAGGGCTTTCTGATTCGGGGCTTTGCTCATGGCTCGCGTATCCGGCGGAAGCTGCGGTAATGGTCGTCGGTGTAATAGTACTCGCCCGAGGTAGCAACGTCGCCGCTGCGGCCGCTGCCGGCGACGATGCGGCGTGCGCCCCGGTCGCGGCTGCCGGGCGTTGGTACGGTGTATTCACGGTAGTAGCCGCGTGTTTGTTGCGGCAGGCGCTTCTCGAAATTGCCGAAGGTGCTGCCGTCCTTGCGCGGGTAGGGAAAGGGGCCGCCGCGCTGAATCAGGCGCAGGGTGTGCTGCGCTTCGGGGGGCAGGTCGGCGAGCTTTACGGACTCGACGTTGTGGCTGGAGTAGGACTCTCGCGCTTGTGCCGTAGTGAGCATGCCAAAAAATCCGGCCAGCGCGAAAAACAGCGCCAGCCGGAGGAGTGCAGCGATGCGCAACATGTTGCTTAGGCCTTGCCTACCTCAACCTGTGTTTCGACTTTTTGACGCAGGCGGATGTGTAGTTCACGCAGTTGCTTTTCGTCGACGCCGCTTGGTGCATCGGTGAGCAGGCACTGGGCGCGCTGCGTTTTCGGGAAGGCGATCACGTCGCGGATCGACTCGGCGCCAGTCATCATCGTGACGATGCGGTCGAGACCGAAGGCGAGGCCGCCGTGCGGGGGGGCGCCGTACTTGAGTGCGTCGAGCAGGAAGCCGAATTTGAGCTGGGCTTCTTCCTCGCCGATGCCAAGCGCCTTGAACACTTTTTCCTGGATGTCGGCGCGGTGGATACGTACCGAGCCGCCACCCAACTCCCAGCCATTAAGTGCGAGGTCGTAGGCCTTGGCCAGACACTTGCCCGGATCGGTTTCGAGAAACTGGAGGTGTTCATCCTTCGGGCTGGTGAAGGGGTGGTGGCACGCCGTCCAGCGTTTGTTCTCTTCGTCGTATTCGAACATCGGGAAGTCGATGACCCACAGCGGCGCCCATTTGGCGGCCGTGACGAAGTTTTTCTCCAGGCCGATCTTGACGCGCAGCGCGCCGAGGGCGTCGTTGACCACCTTGGCCTTGTCGGCACCGAAGAAGATCAGGTCGCCGGATTGCGCGCCGGTACGTTCGATGACGGTGCGCAGCGAGGCTTCGCTGAGGTTCTTGACGATCGGCGACTGCAGGCCGGTTTCGTTGATCTGGGTGACGTCATTGACCTTGATATAGGCCAGCCCCTTGGCGCCGTAGATGCCGACGAAGGTCGTGTAGGCGTCGATCTCGCCGCGCGTCAGCGTCGCGCCACCGGGGATGCGCATGGCGGCGATGCGGCCGCCTTCGCTGTTGGCAACGCCGGCGAAGACCTTGAAGGCGACATCCTTGAAGGCGTCGGTGACTTCGGTTAGCTCCAGCGTAACGCGCAGATCGGGCTTGTCGGAGCCGTAGCGGTGCATGGCTTCGGCATAGGTAATGCGCGGGAAAGGCGGCAGGTCGACGTCGATGGCTTCCTTGAATACGGTGCGGATCAGTTCTTCCATCAGCGCGGTGATTTCTTCCTCGCTCATGAACGAGGTTTCCATATCGACCTGGGTAAATTCAGGCTGACGGTCGGCGCGCAGGTCTTCGTCGCGGAAACATTTGGTGATCTGGTAGTAGCGGTCAAAACCGGCAACCATCAGCAGTTGCTTGAAGAGTTGGGGCGACTGCGGCAGCGCGAAGAACTGGCCGGGATGGACGCGCGACGGCACGAGGTAGTCGCGGGCGCCTTCCGGCGTGCTCTTGGTGAGCATCGGCGTTTCGATGTCGATGAAGCCGGCGTCGTCAAGGAAGCGGCGGAAGGCGCGTGCCGTCTTGTAGCGCAGTTGCATGTTGCGCTGCATGTGCGGACGGCGCAGGTCGATCACGCGGTGCAGTAGACGGACGTTTTCGGAGAGGTTGTCGTCGTCGAGTTGGAACGGCGGCGTCACGGACGGGTTCAAAACTTCAATTTCGTGGCAGAGGATTTCAACTTCGCCGCTCGGCATGTTGGCGTTGACCGTGCCTTCGGGGCGGGCGCGGACCTTGCCGGTGATTTTTAGACAGAACTCGTTGCGAACCGATTCGGCGATGGCGAACATTTCAGCACGGTCCGGGTCGCAGACGATCTGCGCCAGCCCGTCGCGGTCGCGCAGGTCGACGAAGATAACGCCACCGTGGTCGCGCCGGCGATGCGCCCAGCCGCAGAGGGTGACTTCCTGGCCGATGGTTTGTGAATTGAGTTGTCCGCAGTAATGAGTTCGCATGCTGGTTCCGGGGTTACGTGTTTAAGTGCTGGGCGCTGAGTGGGGTCACTGCGCGATGCTTCGCGGGTGGCGCCACGACGCCCATCGAGATAATGTATTTGAGCGCTTCATCGACGCTCATGTCGAGTTCGACGACGTCATTTTTTGGCAACATCAAAAAGAAGCCTGACGTCGGGTTGGGCGTGGTCGGCACATAGACGCTGACGTAATCACCATCAAGGTGATTGACGACGTCGCCGCCCGGTTGTCCGGTCATGAAGGCGATGGTCCAGACACCTTCTCGCGGATACTGGATGAGCAACGCCTTGCGAAAAGCCTGACCGCTGGAGGAAAAAAGCGTGTCGGAAACCTGTTTGACGCTGTGGTAGACCGAGTTTACAAAGGGGATTCTCGCCAGCAGGAGTTCCCACCACACCACCAGTTTCTGGCCAATGAAATTGGCGGTAACCAGGCCGGTCAGCAGGATGATTGCCAAGGTCAGGATAACGCCCGCGCCGGGGACGTTGAAACCGAATAGAGCCTGCGGATGAATCGCTTCCGGCAATAGTCGTAGCGATTGGTCCATCGTGCTGACGATCAGTGACAACACCCAAGCGGTAATCGCCAGGGGTACCCAGATCAGCAGACCGGTGAGGAAATAGCGTTTGATTAGCTGCCCGCGCATGGTCCTGCGCTCGGACATGCGCCAGTGCCGCCAGCGCAGGGCGGGACGCTTTCTGCCGCTTTTGGTTGTGCGGCCGCAGGCGGTGTGGTGCCGCCCTTGAAATCGGTCGCGTACCAGCCGTTGCCCTTTAACTGGAAGCCGGCGGCGGTCACTTGTTTGACGTATGACGCAGCGCCGCACTCCGGGCAGGTGCTTAGCACGGGGTCACTGAGTTTCTGCAGGTGATCTTTTTGAAAACCGCAGGAATCGCAGCGATAGGCGTAGATCGGCATGGTGAACCTCGAAAAATCGCTCGAAAAGCGCAAATTATACCCGAACGAACAGCCCTTTTACGGGCCTCGTCAGCACCGAGATTGGGGTAATAGCCGTATTTTCAAGCGACTACATCAGGCGGAGGTAGCTTTGTGTGAGTTCTTTGCCCCAGAAAAGGGCGAGAAAGCCGGCGGCGGCCAGATAGGGGCCGAAAGGAATCGGCACGTTACGGCCCTGTTTGGCCAGTACGATCAAGGCGATGCCGACCACCGCGCCAACCAGCGAGGAGAGCAGGATGACCAGTGGCAGCATTTGCCAGCCCAGCCAGGCACCGAGCGCCGCGAGCAACTTGAAGTCACCATAACCCATGCCTTCTTTGCCGGTGGTCAGCTTGAATCCCCAATAGACCGACCACAGCGAGAGGTAGCCAATGACCGCTCCAAGCACCGCCGATTGGAGGTCGGTGAACGTGCCGGCCAGATTGATCAGTAACCCTGCCCAAAGCAGCGGCAAGGTGATCGAGTCGGGCAGTAGTTGCGTGTCGAAGTCGATGAAGGTCAGCGCGATCAGGCACCAGATCAATACGATAGCCCCTGCCGCCGTCCAGCCGAATCCGAAATGGACTGCTGTGAAAGCCGTGAGTGCGCCGGTTAGCGCCTCAGTGATTGGGTAGCGGATGGAAATCCGGGTATTGCATCCAGAGCAACGCCCGCGCAAAACCAGCCAGCTGAGAATCGGGATGTTTTCCAAGGCTGTGACTGCGTGCCCGCAACTCGGACAACGCGAGCGCGGTCTGACCAGAGATAGCGCCTCGCCCTCAGCAATCTCTTCTCCGCGCAACTCGGCGCATTGGTTATGCCAGTCACGCTCCATCATTTTCGGCAGACGATGGATGACGACGTTGAGGAAGCTCCCGACGAGAAGGCCGAGAGTTCCGCACGACAACGCGAAGACGCTTGGGTCTGAAAAACTAGCCAGCGAAGCCAGCATTGTCAGACAACTGCCCCCAACTTGAAGATTGGCAGGTACATGGCAATCACCATGCCACCGATCAACGTACCAAGGACGACCATGATAATCGGCTCCATCAAACTGGAAAGTGCGTCAACCGCGTCGTCGACTTCGGCTTCAAAAAAGTCGGCGACCTTGCCAAGCATTGCATCCAGCGAACCTGATTCTTCGCCAATGGCGACCATTTGGACGACCATGTTGGGGAAGAGTTTGACGTTTTGCATGGCTACGGTGAGGCTGGTCCCCGTGCTTACTTCACTCTGTATCTGTTTGGTCGCAATTTTGTACACATAGTTGCCAGCAGCGCCACCGACAGATTCCAGCGATTCAACCAGAGGAACTCCCGCGGCAAACATGGTGGCAAGCGTACGCGTCCAGCGGGCTATGACGGATTTGCGTATGATGTTGCCGAAAATAGGGGCTCTGAGGAGTATCCGATCAAGGGCTATTTGCATGGGTTCCGAGCGTTTCCATGCGTAGAAAAAGGCGTAAACGCCGCCAAAAACGCCGCCAAAAATTGCCCACCAATAAGCAACGAAAACCTCCGATACGGCCATGACGAATAGGGTAGGTGCAGGGAGATCGGCGCCAAAGCTGGTGAAAACTTCCTTAAAGGCCGGGATGACGAAGATCATGATCACGGCGGTGATGACGAATGCCACGATGATGATTGATATCGGGTAAAACAGTGCCGCCTTGATCTTCGACTTGATGGCGATCATCTTCTCTTTGTAGATGGCCAGTCGATCAAGCAGCGCTTCGAGAATACCGGCCTGTTCGCCAGCCGCAATCAGGTTGCAGTAGAGTTGATCGAAATATAGTGGGTATTTCCGGAAAGCGGCCGACAGGGAGTTACCGGTTTCGACGTCGGATTTGATATCAAGCAGTAGTTTTGCGACTGCCGCGTTATCATGCCCACGGCCGACGATGTCAAAGGTTTGCAGCAGGGGAACGCCGGCTTTCATCATGGTCGCCAGTTGCCGGGTGAACAACGCGATATCCTTGTCGGTGATCGAGCCACCGCTTTTGAATCGTTGTTTCGATACCTTGCTAACCAAAACGCCCTGTCGGCGCAGCGTGGCTTGAACAACTGCGGCACTTGGGGCGCGCATTTCGCCACGCGCAGCTTTCCCTTCCTTGTTTTTCCCCTCCCAGCTAAAGACGTACTCTTTAGTGGTTGCTGCCCTTACAGGTTTCTTAGCTGCTGTCGCCATCGTGTCCTCGCGTTTTTTTCGTTATGCGTTCGTGGTTCCCAGAACTTCCTCAAGCGAGGTCAGCCCCTGTTTGACTTTTAGCAGGCCGGATTCGCGCAAATCCTTGACGCCCTCCTTTTTAGCCTGAGCAGCAACGTCAAGCGCCGTCCCGTTTGCCATCACCAGGCGTTGAATGGCCTCAGTGATCGGCATAACCTGATAAAGGCCTACTCGTCCCTTGTACCCGCTTCCTTTGCACCGTTCGCATCCGTTTGGTCCGTACAACGTCCAGGTGCCATCCAGGTCCGCTTCGGTGAAGCCCGCGTTGATCAGCGTTTCAACCGGTGTATCAAGCGGTTTTTTGCAGGTGCATAAACGGCGCGCGAGCCGCTGCGCGGTGATCAGCAAGATGCTCGATGCGATGTTAAAAGTCGGGATCCCCATGTTCATTAATCGGGTCAGTGTCGACGGCGCATCGTTTGTATGCAATGTGGATAGCACCATGTGCCCCGTCTGCGCGGCTTTGATAGCAATCTCGGCCGTTTCCAGATCGCGGATTTCGCCGACCATGATGATGTCCGGATCTTGCCGCAGGAAAGCCTTGAGCGCGACCGGAAAAGTCAGGCCGGCACGGTCGTCAACGTTAACCTGGTTGATGCCTGGCAGCGGGATTTCTGCCGGGTCTTCCGCCGTTGCAATGTTGATCCCTGGTTTGTTCAGGATATTCAGGCAGGTGTAAAGCGAAACCGTTTTGCCAGAACCTGTTGGCCCGGTTACCAGCACCATCCCATACGGACGTTCGATAGCTTCAAGCAGTACTGCTTTTTGCTCGGGTTCGTACCCCAGCGCCTCAATGCCGAGCGTTGCGCTGCTTGGGTCGAGAATGCGCAATACGATTTTTTCGCCATACATTGTCGGGAGTGTGCTGACGCGAAAATCGATCGATCGACTTTTGGAGAGGACAAGCCGCATTCTGCCGTCCTGTGGTACGCGTTTTTCGGCGATGTTGAGGCGTGATATTACCTTGATGCGCGAGGCGATTTTTTCCTTGATGACCAGGGGAGGCGAGGCGATTTCGCGCAAGACACCGTCGGTTCGAAAGCGGACGCGATAATTCTTTTCGTATGGCTCGAAGTGGATGTCCGAGGCGCCGTCATTGATCGCGTCAAGCAGCATTTTTTGAATAAATTTGACGACCGGTGCATCATCAACCTCGACGGCCGAGGCTTCGTCAAGCTTTTCCGCGCTTTCCTCATCGGTGAACTCAAGGTTGAGATCTTCGCTGGCCAGACTTTTTAGCGTGTCCTCCGCGGACTCCGAAAGTTTGGCAACGAGTGGAGAGAGCTTGCCCTCTTCAACGACAACGGGGTCGACGGCCATCCCGGTCTGAAAACGGATCTCGTCGAGTGCGCGAAGGTTGGTTGGGTCGGCAATTGCAACCGACAACCGGTTGCCGCGCTTATACAAAGGGATGACACGATGTGTGGCGATCAGCTTGCGATCGATGGCGTTTTTCTGGATATGTGCGTCGTCGAAGGCAGCGAGGTCGAGCAAGGGGTAGCCGAATGTGTCTGAAGCAAAACGTGCGACATCAAGCGCGCTGGCCTTTTTCGAATTGACCAGTTGTTCGATGAAGCTTGATTTGTTTGCGGCGGCCTGCGTCAGCAAGACTTCGGCCTCGGCTTCCTTGAGCCGGCCGGCTTGCACGAGCGCGCGGGCGAGGCCGCTAAGCGATGATTGTTGCGGATTGGCTGCCATATTTCCCTAAAGCTCGCCCCAGTACGCCTTTAATCAAAATATCCCGGCTATGCCGAGTACATCGGTCCGATGATGCATCGAGCCGGCACGTTTGTAAAGACTGCCTGATGCCGCAAAAAGCGCTCTCGATGCGAGCGCAAGGTTTTGCGTTCAAGGTTTTAGCTTGAAGATGCGCGCGATCTTGATGCTACGGTCTTGTGTTTGCACGATTTCAATAGGAATTCCGTCAATCTTTAGCCCGATACCAGCCTCTGGAATGTCTCGAAAATATTCCACAATCAATCCATTCAGTGTTTTTGGGCCATCCAGTGAGAAGCTTAAACCCAGTTTTCGGTTTATTTCACGTAACGAACGACTGCCTTCCAGCAGCGCGCTGCCGTCATCATCCCAAGCGAGCGTCGAGGCGTTGCCAGGTAGCGATGTAGTGAACTCGCCGATAATTTCCTCGATGATGTCCTCCATGGTCACGAGGCCGAGAACCTCTCCGTATTCATCTACCACCAGTCCGGCGCGTTGCTTGTTTTCCTGAAAGAACTGCAGCTGGAAAAAGACGGGAGTTGCCGCCGGGATGTAGTAAGGCGCCTGCACATGTTCTGCCAGTGATTCCGGGCTAAGTTCATTTCGATGCATCAGGCCGATCAGGCGACGTAAATGCAGTATTCCTACGACGTTGTTAAGCTCTTCTCGATAGACCGGCAGTCGTGTGTGGTAGCTGGTTGCCAGTTGAGCGGTAATTTCTTCCCATGGCGCACTTAGGTTGATGGCTTCCATCGACGAGCGAGGCGTCATTACGTCTTCAACCGTAATTCGTTCCAGTTCAAAGAGGTTGAGCAGGATGCTGTGATGTTTTTGGGGGATGAAATGTCCGGCTTCAAGAACCAGCATGCGCAGTTCTTCGAATGACAGTTGTGGCGTTTCGTGGCCAGGTTTCGGCTTAAGACGAACCAAGCGAAGTAGGGCGCTGACGAACAGGTTGACGAACCAGATGATCGGGTAAACCAGTCGCAGCAGTGGCGTAAGTGCATAACTGATCAAGGGGGTAATGCGGTCAGCGTAGGTCGCACCGATGACTTTCGGGGTGATCTCTGAGATGATCAGCAGGGCGAAGGTGACGCACAGGGCGCCGATTTCCAGTGCCCATTTTTCCTGGCCGAAAAGTGCCAATGCGATATAACTGGTGAGCGTCGCTGCCGCCGCATTAATGAGTGTGTTGCCCAGCAGAATGACGCCAAGCAGCTTGTCCGTTTTGTTGAGCAGGGTGACAGCAAGTTTTGCGCCGCGATGGCCCTGTTGTGCGAGATGCCTCAATCGGTAGCGATTGGCCGCCATCATGGCGGTTTCCGACATCGAGAAAAAGCCGGAGAGAATCAGTAATACGCCAAGAGCAGCGAAGAGGGCCGATAAGGGGATGTCTTGCACAGGTGGCTTTATGTGCGCCCGAGAATGACTTCGGCGACAAAGCTGCTGCCAATGTAAGCGAGCAGTAGAACCATGAAGCCGGCCAGCGTCCAGCGCAGGGCGATCCGGCCACGCCAACCGTAGGCGTGCCGGCCGACAAGCAGGGCGGCGAAGATGCCCCAGGAGATGAAGCCGAATAGGGTTTTGTGGTCAAGTGCCATGGCTTTGCCGAAAATGGCTTCGGAGAACAGTACGCCGCTAGCCAGCGCGACTGTCAGTAACGCGAAGGCAATAATGATCATGCGAAAGAGAACGGCCTCCATGGTGAGGATCGGCGGCAAGCTGGCGAGGCTCTTGGTCGATGCGCGTCGATGCAGCTTTCTTTCAGCGAAACTCATGAATATGGCGTGCAGTGCGGCCAGCGTGAACAAGCTGTAGGCCAGCATGGCAGCGAGAAAATGGAGCTTGAAGCCCCAGGCTCCGGCATGTGCAATCATGCGAACATGGGGGAATAGTGCCGGGAGTAGCGAGCAAAGCGCCGCCAGTGGCAGAACCATCGGCTGTAAGCCATCCATGCGCGAGTGGAAACTCTCCAGCCAGTAAATGAAGACGGCCAGCCAAAGCATGAGGGATAGCGCGTAGCTGAACGAAAAGTGCATGACGCCAGCGCTAAAAAGGCCGTCGTACAAGCCGATTCCGTGAATGGTCAGGGCGGCGGCAATTGCCGCGCGTTCCCATGGCTGCATCGGCAAGGTGGCCAGCGGCTTGTCGGTTTCACGCCAGCGTGTATGCCAGAAATGAACGCCGAGCGCGGCGTAAAGCAAGGCCGAAACGATGTGCGGTAGAAGGTGCAGTAGAATGTCTGACATTTTTCAAGTTTACACCAAGCCGGAATCCAAATGCTCGACAACCTGACCCAACGCCTTGCCCGCGTCATGAAAACGTTGCGCGGTGAAGCGCGACTGACCGAAGAAAATATTGCCGATGCCCTGCGCGAGGTCCGTCTCGCGCTTCTCGAAGCTGACGTTGCATTGCCTGCCGTCAAGGAATTCATCGCAGCGGTCAAGGAGCAAGCGGTTGGCGAGGAAGTTATCGGCTCATTGAGCCCGGGGCAAGCCCTGATTGGTGTCGTGCATCGTGAGCTGACCCGGATTATGGGAGAGGCGCACAGCGGACTGAATCTGGCGACTCAGCCACCGGCGATCATCCTGATGGCGGGTTTGCAGGGCGCCGGCAAAACAACCACCGTCGGCAAGCTGGCCAAGCTGCTGCGCGATACCCAGAAGAAAAAGGTGCTGGTCGTTTCGTGTGACGTCTATCGCCCCGCCGCCATCGAACAGCTAAAAACCGTTGCGGCACAGGCCGGCGCAGATTTCTTCCCCTCCGCGCCGACGGACAAGCCGGTCGATATCGCCCGTAATGCCGTCGATTGGGCAAAGCGGCACTATCACGACGTGTTGCTGGTTGATACCGCCGGTCGTCTGGCAATCGATGAGCCGATGATGAAGGAGATTGCCGAGTTGCATGCAGTCCTTCAGCCAATCGAGACCTTGTTCGTCGTTGATGCGATGCTCGGCCAGGATGCCGTTAATACAGCCAAAGCATTCAATGAAGCATTGCCGCTTACCGGCATCATCCTGACCAAGCTGGATGGTGATTCGCGTGGTGGTGCGGCGCTTTCGGTACGTCACGTCACCGGGCGGCCGATCAAATATGCAGGCGTCGGCGAGAAACTTTCCGGACTTGAGCCATTCCACCCGGAGCGCATGGCTTCGCGCATCCTGGGCATGGGCGATGTGCTGTCGTTGATCGAAGATGCGAAAAAAGGCATTGATGAGCAGAAGGCGCTCGAGTTTGCCAAGAAGCTCAAATCGGGCAAAAACTTTGATCTGAACGATTTCAAGGAACAGATCGGTCAGATGCGCAAAATGGGCGGGCTTTCCTCGATGATGGACAAGCTGCCGGCGCAATTCGCTCAGGCTACGGGACAGTTGCAGCCTGGTACCGAGGACAAGGCGATTGGTCGCATCGAAGGCATCATCAATTCGATGACGCCGGTTGAACGCGCCAAACCCGAGTTGCTTAAGGCGTCACGTAAGCGTCGTATTGCGATGGGCGCCGGTGTTCAGGTGCAGGAGGTTAACCGTTTGCTCAAGCAATTCGAGCAAACGCAAAAGATGATGAAGCAGTTTGCCAAGGGTGGCATGGCCAAGCTGATGCGTGGCATGAAGGGAATGCTGCCGGGGATGTGACGTTTTGCTGGAGTCAGCGCGTGGCGATCCGGTTGCTCGTGTAGCTCCACTGGTTATGCCATGCGCCGCGTACCAGATTCGGATACTCGGCTTGGCCAAGGCTACCGTTATAACGGCCGAGCGCACGGTAAAGGTCGCCCTGCTCGATGTCCAAGTAGTGGCGGAGTATGGTGCAACCGTAGCGCAGGCTGGTGCGCAGGTGAAAAAGATTGTCGTCGCCGCGGCCAAGCAGTCGTACCCAGAAGGGCATGACCTGCATGTAGCCGCGAGCCCCGGCGGAAGAAACAGCATATTTCTTGAAGCCGCTTTCTACCTGAATCAGACCAAGCACCATCTGGGGGTCGAGTCCGGCACGTGTCGCCTCATAGTGGACGGCACGCAAAAAATCGAGCCGGGCTTCTCGATCGGGAATGCGCTTTTCGAGGCGGCGTGACATTTCTGTCAGCCAGTCGACTGATTCCATTGAATTCTGAAAGGCGCTTTTTGGCGGCGCCTTGTCCGACACGTTGCGCGATAGTGCGGCTTGCACGCTGGCTGACAGGGGTTCGTACTTCTGCGCGCCGGCAGATGCTGTGAACGGCAGCAGAAGTGTTGTCAGAAACGCGAGCAAAAATGTCAGGCGGCGCACAACCTTGCTTTCAGGAAGGTGCTGATTTCGGCGATTGGAACCATTTGCGTTTCTGCGTCGGCGCGTCCCTTGTATTCGAGCTTTCCTTCGCCGAGTCCGCGATCGCCAACTACGACGCGGTGCGGAATGCCGATCAGTTCCATGTCGGCGAACATGACGCCGGGCCGCTCGTTGCGATCGTCAAGAAGTACGTCGATGCCAGCCGCCTTGAGTTCGGCGTAGAGCGCGTCGGCAGCCGTCTTCACGGCAGCGCTCTTGGCATAACCCATCGGGACGATGCACATTGAAAAGGGTGCAATCCCCGCCGGGAAGTGGATGCCGCGCTCATCATGATTCTGTTCGATGGCGGCACCAACAATACGCGACACCCCTATGCCGTAGCAGCCCATCTCCATGATCCGCGATTGACCGCTTTCGTCGAGGAAGGCGCATTTGAGTGCTTCAGCGTATTGGGTGCGAAGCTGGAAAATGTGGCCGACTTCGATGCCGCGGCATAGTTCGAGCGATCCTTTGCCGTCTGGCGAAGGATCGCCGGTGACAACGTTTCGCAGGTCAGCGATGGTAGCGGGTTCAGGCAAGTCGCGCCCGAAGTTGACACCGGTGAGGTGAAAGCCGGCTTCGTTGGCGCCGCAGACAAAGTCACTCATTGTCGCGACGCTACGGTCGGCAAAAATAGATATATTGGTCGCGCCGACCGGCCCGATATAGCCCGGTTTGCAGCCAAGCGCAGCAACGATTTCTTCGTCGCGCGCAAAGCGGAACGGACCGACGATCTTCTGCGTTTTGATCTCGTTCAGATCGTGGTCGCCTCGCAGCAAAATCAACGCAAAGCCCTCGCTATTTTCCTCGGGTAGCTCGCGCACGATGGCAATGGACTTCACCATTTTCGTCACCGGAATGGCGAGGAAACGTGCGACATCCTCACACTTGATCTTGCCCGGCGTGGCAATTTTCGCCATGTCTGCGGATGCTGAGCTGCGCGCAGCAGCTGGGGCCAACGCCTCAGCCAGTTCAACGTTGGCTGCGTAATCCGAGTGGGGGCAGTAAGCCAGCGCGTCTTCACCCGAGTCCGCCAAGACGTGAAACTCATGCGAGCCGGTGCCGCCGATCGATCCGGTGTCCGCCGCGACAGCACGGAACTTCAGGCCAAGGCGGGTAAATATGCGCGTGTAGGTTTCGAACATATTGCGGTATTCGCGCTGCAGGTCTTCAAAACTGGTGTGGAAGGAGTAGCCATCCTTCATCAGAAACTCGCGGCCACGCATGACGCCGAAGCGCGGCCGGATTTCGTCGCGGAACTTCGTTTGAACCTGGTAGAAATGAACCGGCAACTGGCGGTAGCTCTTCACTTCCTTGCGGACGACGTCGGTAATGACTTCTTCGTGCGTCGGCCCGATGACGAATTCGCGTTGATGGCGATCCTTGAAGCGCAGTAACTCCGGGCCATATTTTTCCCAGCGCCCTGATTCCTCCCATAGCTCAGCCGGTTGCACTGCTGGCATCAACAATTCAATGGCCCCCGCGCGATCCATCTCTTCCCGGACAATGTTTTCGACCTTGCGTAACACGCGCAAGCCAACCGGCATCCAAGTGTAAATGCCGCCAGCGAGTCGTTTGATCAGCCCGGCGCGCAGCATTAGTTTGTGGCTGACGATCTCGGCGTCGGAGGGGGCTTCCTTAAGCGTCGATAGGAAAAATTGCGAAGAGCGCATGAGGATATTTTCGTAAGCTAAAAGAATGATTTTACAAGACAGATTGCTCAAGCGCGACTTCAATCGTTCTCCGAGGAGTGGCTTGAGGGAGATATTGTTGGGATCCCGCTGTTTCGTCCTTTCCAAGCCTTTTGAAATGTGGAAGAATGCATTCAATCCAATAATTCTGCAGGTTTATAAAATGCTCGACCGTGAAGGCTATCGCCCGAACGTCGGCATCATTCTCTGTAACGCGAAGAACGAGGTTTTTTGGGGCAAGCGTATCCGTGAGCATTCGTGGCAGTTTCCGCAAGGTGGCATCAAGCGGGGGGAGACTCCCGAGCAGGCGATGTTCCGGGAATTGCACGAAGAGGTCGGCTTGCTGCCCGAGCATGTGAGCATTCTCGGTAGAACCAAAGACTGGCTGCGTTACGATGTGCCGACACACTGGGTCAAGCGCGAATGGCGCGGCAGTTACAAGGGGCAGAAACAGATATGGTTTCTGCTTCGGCTGACTGGCCGTGATAGCGATGTCTCCCTGCGTGCCAGCGATCATCCTGAATTTGATGCCTGGCGCTGGAATCATTTCTGGATCCCGCTTGATGCGGTGATCGAGTTTAAGCGCGGGGTCTATGAACTGGCGCTTAATGAGCTCGCACGATTTCTTGACGCGGACCGTCGCCGGGAGCGCCATTCTGGTGAACAGGATCATGGTGAACCTGGCTTGGGAGAGGCGGGGGGGGAGCGTTCTGCTCGCTTTGTTTTGCCAATTACGCAAGAGTCGGGTTCCGGTGAGTAATAGTCAACTTTCCAGGTTGTTTTTGATCTTCGCTTTCCTGTGCACTTCTGTGAGTGTGTTGGCGGCTGGGTTTGATAATGAGTATGAGGAAAAACGATGGGAAGAGGTTGAAGCGCAGCTTCCCGCTTTTCCAAATCCAGCGAGTCTGGATGCGTTTTTTGTCAGCGCTGCAAGCGATAACAAATTCATGGTCGACCGCGACTCCATCAGTGTCGGTGTCGACGGCGTGGTGCGTTACACGCTCGTTGTGCTGAGCCCGTCCGGAGGGCAAAACGTGAGTTACGACGGTCTGCGTTGCGCAACCGCTGAGCGGCGGCTATACGCATTTGGTCGCTCGGATAAAACGTGGTCAAAGGCACGCAGTAACCAATGGGCAAAAATTCAGGAAAGTATGCTGAACAGGCAGCATGCAGCGCTTTATTTTGAGTACTTCTGCCCCAATGGGAGCATCGTCCGCGATGAAGAAGAGGCCCGGATGGCGTTACGTTCCGGCGGGCATCCGGCGAGAAAGAAAGGTCCTTGAATAGGCACCTTCGGCCATTTTTTTGAGCGCTCTCCGTGCCATTGTATTGGCGTTTGTGGTTTCTTAAGGGCACTCTTGTGACGGCTGATCGTCTTATTATTGAGGTTGACAAAGCCTTGCGCACCGTTTTTGCGAAAGCATCGACCACGCGCGGCATTCCCGGAGCGAATTGTCCGGAGCCGGTATTGTCTGTTGAAGAGAAGACGCAAGCCGCAGCCTTGATGCGGATCAACCACGTCGGCGAAATTTGCGCGCAGGCGCTCTATCAGGGGCAGGCGCTGACTTCCCGGAACGACGTAATTCGGCAAGCGCTGGAACATGCGGCGGCTGAGGAGACCGAGCATTTGGCGTGGACCGAGCACCGCATTGCCGAGTTGGGTGGGCGCAAGAGCTTGCTTAACCCATTATGGTACTGCGGAGCGTTGTCGCTGGGGGCTCTCGCGGGCAAGCTTGGTGATGCTTGGAATTTGGGTTTTCTTGCCGAGACTGAGCGGCAGGTCGAAGCGCATCTTGACCATCATTTGACCGAGTTGCCTTTGCAGGATACCAAGTCTCGTGCGATCGTTGAACAGATGAGGCTTGATGAAATAGGCCACGCCGAGACCGCAGTTGGTCTTGGCGCGCGGGATCTGCCTTTGCCGGCGAAGTCGTTTATGAAAGCGGTTTCGCGAGTGATGACGCGCACTGCCTATTACATCTAGGCTTCGATAATCTCGAAATCGTGCGTGATTTCGGCGGTTTTCCCGAGCATTATCGAGGCCGAGCAGTACTTGTCCTTTGATAATTCGATTGCTCGCGCGACAGCCTCAGTCTTCAAATTTTTGCCGATAACACGAAAATGGAAGTGAATTTTTGTGAATATTTTCGGTTCGGTTTCGGCGCGCTCGGCTTGTAGGTCTACTTCGCAGCCGGTGACCACATGACGCCCTTTTTTTAGAATCAGAACAACGTCAAAGGCGGTGCAGCCGCCCGTTCCCGCCAGCAGCATTTCCATGGGTCGCGGTGCCAGGTTGCGTCCCCCTGCCTCTGGTGCGCCGTCCATAGCAATGAGGTGGTTGCTTCCGGTTTCCGCCAAAAACGACATCCCATCGCCGGTCCATTTGACCTTGCACTCCATACGAGCCCCTTTCGCTAAAGGCAGCATTCTAGCCGGAAGCGGCGCGTTGTTTTGTGAGTCTTTGCGTGCTGCGTTGCAGCAAATTTGCGTTAAATACAGCAATATACGTGCTGTTTTTGAAATTACGAAATGTGATATATGTTTTCTATATTGTTACGAACTGGTTGTTTTTGAGGGTAAGTTGCTGTTTTATGAAACGTGATTCATGTGGGTTTAAAAATATATGATGCGGCGCACAAATATCTCTTGACGTTTGCTTTGTTGCGCATTAAGCTTCGTCCAACTTAAGTGCTTTGCTGGTAGGTAGCAGCTCGGTGCTTTTACCGTTGTCTCCTCCACCCTCCTCCTTTGGTGTGGATTTAGCGCGGCTCCAACGAGCCGCGCTTTTTTTTGCTATAAACAAAACAGCGATTGACAAGAGTTGTTGCCTTGCAATAAAATGCGCGGCTTTCCGTGATCTGGCATACAAGGACGGCGTTTTAAATGAAGACTTTCTCCGCCAAACCGCATGAGGTGAAGCGCGACTGGCTTGTGGTTGATGCCACTGACAAGGTGCTCGGCCGCCTCGCCACCGAAATTGCTCGTCGCCTGCGCGGCAAGCATAAACCCGAATTCACCCCGCACGTTGATACCGGCGATTTCATTGTCGTGACCAACGTCGAGAAGTTGCGCGTTACCGGCAACAAGGCTGAAGACAAAAAGTATTATCGCCACACGGGTTACCCCGGGGGGATATACGAAACGAACTTCACCAAGATGCAGCAGCGTTTCCCGGGACGTGTTCTCGAGAAGGCCGTGAAGGGCATGCTCCCCAAGGGGCCGCTTGGTTACGCCATGCTGAAGAAGATGAAGTGCTACGCGGGCGAAACGCATCCGCACGCTGCTCAGCAGCCGAAAGTTCTGGAACTCTAAGGGGTCGAAATGGCTGAAAATTCCTATTACGGCACAGGTCGTCGCAAAAGCGCCGTCGCTCGTGTCTTCATGAAGCGCGGCAGCGGTAACATCGTCGTCAATGGCAAGCCTGTCGACGAGTACTTCTCGCGCGTTACGGGCCGTATGATCGTTCGTCAGCCGCTTGAGCTGGTTGAGCAGACAGGTGCCTTCGATATCCTCGTGAACGTTGCGGGTGGCGGTGAGTCAGGTCAGGCAGGTGCTGTTCGCCATGGCATTACTCGTGCCCTGATCGAATTCGATGTCGCGCTCAAACCCTCCCTGTCGAAGGCTGGTTTTGTTACCCGCGATGCTCGCGAAGTTGAACGTAAAAAGGTCGGCTTCCACAAGGCGCGTCGCCGCAAGCAGTTCTCCAAGCGCTAAACAGCGTTGCTGTAGTCAATACAAGAGCCGCCTTTGGGCGGTTTTTGTGTTTTTGCGGTACCCGGATTATGATTGCGCGGCTATTGAGGAGTAATTAATGATCAAGGTTGGAATTGTCGGGGGAACGGGCTATACGGGTGTCGAACTGCTGCGTTTGCTCGTTCAGCATTCAGGCGTCGACATCGTTGCCATTACTTCCCGTGGTGATGCCGGAACGCCCGTCTCGGAGATGTTTCCGAGTTTGCGTGGGCGGGTTGGCCTGAAGTTTGAGGATCCTGCGACGGCCAATTTGAAGGCCTGCGATGTGGTCTTTTTTGCGACGCCGAATGGCGTGGCAATGCAGCAGGCTCCCGCTTTGCTTGACGCTGGCGTGCGGGTTGTCGATCTGGCGGCAGATTTCCGTATTGTGGATATCAGTGAGTGGGAAAAATGGTACGGGATGCAACACGCTTGCCCCGACTGGGTCGAAAAAGCTGTTTATGGTTTGCCAGAGCTTAACCGCGCAGCGATTCGTGAGGCGCGGTTGATTGCCAATCCCGGCTGCTATCCAACTGCGGTGCAATTGGGTTTTATGCCTCTGGTTGAGGCGGGACTGATTGATTGTAATTATTTGATCGCAGACGCCAAGTCCGGTGTGTCAGGTGCGGGGAGAAAAGCCGAGATTCCTGCGTTGTTTTCAGAGGCCTCGGATAATTTCAAAGCTTATGGGGTTCCCGGTCATCGTCATCTGCCCGAAATTCGGCAAGGTCTGTCGAGGATGGCAAATCAGTCAGTTGGTCTGACCTTTGTGCCGCATTTGACTCCGCTGATTCGTGGCATCCATGCAACGCTTTATGCAAGGATCACGACCGAAGCCGATTTTCAAGCGCTTTACGAGCGGCGTTACGCCGACGAGCCTTTTGTTGATGTGCTGCCGCCAAAATCGCACCCCGATACGCGCTCGGTGCGTGCGGCCAATTTATGCCGGATTGCCGTACATCGGCCGCAAGGCGGTGATACGCTGGTTATCCTGTCGGTGATCGATAATCTGGTTAAAGGCGCGGCGGGCCAAGCGGTGCAAAATATGAACATCATGTTTGGCTTGCCCGAAACTGACGGTTTATGGCAACTGCCGGTACTTCCGTAAAGCTCAAGCGCCTGCGCCAGCGCTTCGGCATCAGTGCGCCGAAGCTCTCGATCAGAACGCACGTCGCCTGGTATTGGCGCGTTTTGGCGACGGTGGCCGTACTCTCCGTATCGTTGGCGTTTGCTGCCTGGATTTACGACGCCGGGCGGCGTATCGCTGGTTTTCACAGTGAGGAGTCGAGTCGGGAAATCCAGACTCTTAGGGAGCGGGCCGCCGAACTGGATCAAGAACTGACTAAATTGCGGAGTATTGCCGGCTCGGGCGAGAGCAGTTTGCAGATTGAGCGAGCGACGCAGCAGCAACTGTCCCGGCAGGTGAAGGCACTGGAGGCGGAGAATGCCGGTCTCAAACAGGATTTGGCGTTTTTTGAAGGGTTGATACCAGCCTCTGAGTCGGGTGGTGAGGTTGGTGTCAAAATCAGTCGCCTGCGTGTTGAACCGGAGAGCGTCGCCGGCCAGTATCGATATCGGATGCTTGTTGTTCATAACGGCGGGCGGCAGACCAAAGAGTTCAGAGGTACTCTGCAGTTTTTGGTAAAAGTGCAGCAGGCTGGCAAAGATGTTATGATCGCATTCCCCTCGGAGGCTGAGCAGGGTTCGCAAAAATTCATCTTGGAAATCAAGCACTTTCAACGTGCTGAAGGGGTTTTTTCGGTGCCAAAAGGTGCCGTTGTAAAAAGCGTCGAGGCGCGCTTGTTGCAGGATGGCGTAGTGCGTGCGCGGCAGTCCGTGACCATCTAGGCGGAGAAAATTATGTTCGGTAACAAGAAAAATAGCACCCCCCAAAACCGCATCGACAGCCTGATTGGCGTCGGCACCCGTATCGAGGGCAATGTCAGTTTCAGTGGCGGCCTGCGCGTCGATGGCGAAATTCGCGGCAATATCAGTAGTGACAAAGGGCAGTCTGGTACGCTGGTGATCAGTGAGCAGGCGAGTGTCGAGGGTGAAATCTCTGTTGGCCATGTGGTTATTAACGGTACCGTAATTGGTCCCGTCTTCGCAGGCGAATCACTGGAACTCTTGCCCAATGCGCGTGTCACAGGGGATGTTGAATATCATCAGCTTGAAATGCAACAGGGGGCGGTTGTTCAAGGGCGTCTGGTGCACCAGACAAGCGCCAAAACGGTTGAATTGAAGCTTGCTTCGAGCAAGTGAACCCGGTTGAGGCCGGCGATAAATATTAGGTTGTGGAGGATTAAGTCATGAATGCAGCTAGCGAAATCGAAATGCCGTTGCCGTTTGTTTTTACCGATAACGCGGCCAACAAAGTCAAAGAACTGATCGAAGAAGAGGGCAATCCTGAGCTCAAGCTTCGCGTTTTTGTCACGGGCGGCGGGTGTTCCGGCTTCCAGTATGGTTTCACCTTCGACGAGGTCGCCAATGATGACGATACGGCGATGCAAAAAAATGGTGTGACCTTGCTGATCGATCCGATGAGTTACCAATATCTGGTCGGTGCGGAAATCGATTACAGCGAAGGTCTCGAAGGCTCCCAATTCGTCATCAAAAATCCGAACGCATCTTCAACTTGTGGTTGCGGTTCGTCGTTCTCGGCCTGAGTTACCGAACGCTGACCCGTCCTGATATAGGTTGACACCTGTAATGACGGATTGACCAGCTTTAATTGCTAGTCTGCAAAGACGCCCGATGCACCTCATCGGGCG
>JBIJCY010000017.1:0-20377 GCA_044344385.1 Rhodocyclaceae bacterium
AAAGACGACCTGCTGCGCTGGAACCGCGTATCTCCCAACGCCCTGCAGCCGGGCAAAACGCTGACGATTCAACTCGCGCAAAACGACTGAAAACAAGAACAGCAATAAAAAGCGCGCCTGCTGCCAAGGCGCGCTTTTTATTGCCGGCATTTATCAGCACCGCTTATCCGTACCGCCTATCCGTACAAATGGCAGCGCACCCGATGCGTCGTCGACACACTGCTTGTCTCGGGATAACGCTCGCGGCACAGGTCGCTGGCCTGCGGGCAGCGAGGGTGGAAATGGCAACCGGCGGGCGGATTGGCCGGTGACGGCGTTTCACCCGCCAGGCGGATAAATTCGGGTTGCTCGTCAAGGCGCGGGCTGGGCACCGCCGAGAGCAGCGCCTGCGTGTAGGGGTGCTGCGGCGAGCGCAGCACTTCTTCGACGCTGCCACGCTCGACGATGCGCCCGAGGTACATCACCGCCACTTCATGCGCCAGATACTCGACCACAGCGAAGTTGTGCGTGATGAAGAGATAAGCCAACCCCAGATCGTCCTGCAGCGCCTTGAGCAGGTTAAGTATCTGCGCCTGCACCGACACGTCGAGCGCCGATGTCGGCTCGTCGCAGACGATCAACTCGGGCTGCACGGCCAGCGCACGGGCGACGGCAATGCGCTGGCGCTGACCACCGGAGAATTCATGCGGGTAACGCGTGGCTGCTTCGGGATCAAGACTAACTTGTTGCAGCAGCGCGGCAATCGCCCCGGCTTTGCTGTCTTGCGCCAGCTCGACACCGAGCGCGCTCATGCCTTCGCCAATGATCTCGCCGACCGAAAGCCGTGGATTGAGCGAGGCAAACGGGTCCTGAAAAATCATCTGCATGCGTCGGCGCAGTGGCCGCAACGCGCCGCGCGACAAGCCGGTGAGTTCGCGCCCGTCAAGCTGTGCGCTGCCGCCGGTCGGCTTGATCAGTTGCAGGATCGCCTTGCCGACCGTCGTCTTGCCGCAGCCCGATTCGCCGACCAGCGCCAGCGTCCGGCCACGCGCCAGTTCAAGCGAGATGCCATCGACCGCTTTGACATGGCCCACGGTGCGCTGCAGGATGCCGCGCCGGATCGGGAAGTGCACGCGCAGGTCGTCGACCTGCAGCAAGGGTGCTTGCCGGGCTTCGGCGATGGATGCCGCCATCGTGGCATCAGGAACATGTGCCACCACCCTGCCCGGCTCCTCCAGCAGGTGACAGCGTACCCGATGACCCGGTGTTGCTTCATGTAGCGCCGGCATTTCGTCACGGCAACGATCCCACGCATGCGGGCACCGTTCAGCGAAACGACAACCGTCGGGCATCGCCGAGAGCGCCGGCACCTGCCCCGAGATCGTTTCCAGCCGCCCGCCACGCCGCGCCAGATCGGGCAGTGCGGCAAACAGCTTGACTGTGTACGGATGGCGCGGTGCGCCGAAGAAGGCTTCACGCGGCGCTTCTTCGACAATCTGACCGGCGTACATCACGGCAACGCGCTGCGCCATCTGCGCCACCACGCCGAGGTCGTGCGTGATCAGCAGCATGCCCATGCCACGCTCGGCCTGCAGGCGACGCAGCAGATCGAGAATCTGCGCCTGAATCGTCACATCGAGCGCGGTCGTCGGCTCGTCTGCCACCAGAAGACGCGGATTGCCGGCCAGCGCAACGGCGATCATCACGCGCTGCTTCATACCGCCGGAAAGCTGGAACGGATATTCGTCAAGGCGGCGCTGCGGGTCGGCAATGCCGACGGCGCTAAGCAACTCGACACAGCGCTCGTGTGCCGCACTGCCTGCCAAGTCCATGTGACGTTCCAGCACTTCGCCAATCTGCCGGCCGACGGTGAGTACCGGATTGAGGCTGGTCGCCGGCTCCTGAAAAATCATCGCCATGCCGCCGCCGCGCACGGCGCGCATCTCGGTCTCCGGCAGTTGCAGCAGGTCGCTTCCTTCAAAGCGAATCTCGCCACTCAGAATGCGCCCTGCGGCCGGTAGCAAGCGCAGCAGCGACAAGGCGCTCGCAGACTTGCCGCAACCTGACTCACCGAGCAGCGCCAGCGTCTCGCCGGCACGCACGTCGAAATCGATGCCATCAACCGCCGGCAACACGCTGCGGCCGTTGGCAAAACCCATGCGCAGATTGCGTACGCTGAGCAAGATATCAAAACTCATGCTGACCCCGCCATGCGTGGATCAAAGGCATCGCGCACCGCATCGGCCAGCAGATTAGCCGCCAGCACCAGCGTGAACATGAAGATGAAAGCCGCCGCCAGCGACCACCAGACCATCGGCTCGCGCGCCAGCTCCATGCGCGCGTTGTTGATCATCGTGCCAAAACTGATCATCGTCGGATCAACACCGATACCGACGTAGGACAACACCGCCTCGGCAAGCACCAGACTGGAAAAATCCATCACCAGCGCGATGATCACAATGTGCATCAAGTTGGGCAGGATGTGGCGCGTGATGATGCGCACGTCGGAAACACCAAAGGCCTGCGCGGCCTGGATGTATTCGAGCTCGCGCAATTTGAGCGTTTCGCCGCGCAGCAGCCGGCACAGCCCGGTCCAGCTGGTCACGCCGAGAATGAGACAAAGCGCCAGCAGGCGCAGATCGGCGCGCTCGGCCGCGGTGGCGAACCACTGCGGATGGGTGTCGATGATCACCTGCATCATCAGTACGGCAGCAGCAATCAGCAGCACGCCGGGAATCGAGCTGAGCGTCGTGTACAGATACTGGATCACGTCATCGACCCAGCCACGGAAATAGCCGGCGAGAATGCCGAGAAAGATCGACAGCGGCAGCAGAACCAGCGTCGTCACCAACCCGATAACGAGCGCGGTACGAATGCTCTTGAGCACCTGGTAGAGCACGTCCTGCCCGACCTTGTCGGTACCGAAAACGTGATAGTCGATACACAGCGCGGCCAGCGGCAGCACGAAGAGCAGCAGCGCGGCCAGCGTGATCAGTACGGCATTCCACGCAAAATCCGTCTCACCACGCCAGAGGCCGCACCACGCCTTGCCAAAAGCACAGCCATCCCTGCGAGCCAATGAATACGTGCATATCAGAGCCATGCATAGCCAGATCAAGCAGGCAAGCGCTCCGCCGGCCATCACTCGTTTGGCGATATCGTCGTCGCGCCCGGTCTCGTTGTCACCCAAATGAATTCCACCGAACTTCAGACGCGGGTAGTCACGGCTCTGGCGCAGCGTTCCATCGGCCAGCCGCAGCTCAATCGACTCCTTGGCGTAAGCGCGCGTCGCCAGTGGCTCCGAATAGGTTTTCTCGTTGCGCGTGCGCAGTGGCGTCACGACCTTATCGAGCAGAGAAAGGACTTCGATGGCGTAGGCAGTTTTGGCTTCACCTTTGTTGTCGAGCGCCGGGCGGTAATGCAATGAGTCGAGCAGGCCAACCGCAACAAAAGCCATCAACACCGTCGCCGCCGCCATCCCCGGCCGGCTGTGCCCGACACGTCGCCAGGCCGCGCGCAACGGCGGGTTGCGCAGGGACAAGCCTCCGAGCGCCAACGAGGCCACCAGCAGCAGCCAGATCACCCAATCCGACCAGAGAATGACGGGAAGAAAAGTCATCAGTTAAAACGAATCCGTGGATCGACCAGCGTGTAGGACAAATCGGTGAGGATCAGCCCCACAATATAAAGTACCGAGCCGATGAAAACCATGGCGCGCACGACAGCGAAATCCTGCGCGTTGATCGCGTCGATCGTATAGCTGCCAAGCCCCGGGATACCGAAAAAAGACTCAGTGAGCAGCGAACCCATGAAGAGCAGCGGAATGACCACGACGACGCCCGTGAGGATCGGGATCATCGCGTTGCGCAGCACGTGGCGGAACAGTACGGTCACCTCGGAAAGCCCCTTGGCTCGCGCCGTTCGCACGTAGTCCTTTTCGATCTCTTCAAGAAAAATGGTGCGATACCAGCGCGTCGACGAACCAATTCCCGAGATCACGCCGATCAGCACCGGCAGGATCAGGAACTTCCACGCATCCAGCCCGCCGCCATAGCCCGAGATCGGCACCAGCTTCCAGATCTTGCTGATCAGATACTGCCCGCCAATGATGTAGAACAAACCCGAAATCGACATCAGCGCGACGCACAGCACGACGCCCCAGAAATCAAGATAGCTGGCGCGGAAGAAGGCCAGCAGCAAAGCAAAAGAGACGGTGACGAACAGCCCGAGAACAAAGGTCGGCAGCGCAATCGCCAGCGACGGCCCCATGCGGGCGGTGATCTCGCGCGAGATGTCGCGCCCGTCTTCGGCGCGCCCGAAATCGCCGGCGAACATGCGCGCCGACTTGCTGAAGAAGATGGTATCGGTCAACACACCGCTGCCACTCGCCGCCTCATTGATGAACAGCGGCTTATCGTAACCACGCTCACCCTTCCACTTGGCAATCGCCTCGGGCGTCACCCGCTTGACGCCCAGTTGCATGCGCGCCATGTCGTCGGGCGTGTTCACAATAAAGAACAGGGCGAAGGTGATGAGGTTCACGCCAATCAGGATCGGCAGCGCGTAGAGCAGTCGGCGGAGAAGGTAGGCGAGCATGGCGGTGAATATATCCTATGCTTCGACGGAAAAATCCACCACAGAGACACAGAGGCACAGAGGAAACATGCCGCGAAGCAAATCCCGTGGGACAGAGAAAGACTTGCTTTCCTCTGTGGCTTTTCTCTGTGCCTCTGTGTCTCTGTGGTAGGTGTTATTTTTTCTCATACACACCTCAACGCGCCGTGCCGCGTTCGCGGCGGCGGTAGCTGATGACGGCAGGCAACAACACGGAAACCAGCAGCAAGGCGCCGCCGGCCAGCGGCCAGAGTACCGGTTTGTTCCATTCATGCCGCTGACGCTCGCGCGCGGCGACGTCAATACGCTGATACTTGAGCGTGTTGTGGCCGACATCGTTCGGTTTGCGGTTGAGCAGCCAGGCGTGGCTCAGGGTGTAGCTCTTGGGGTGAAAACCGTAAATCCACGGAGCGTCTTTCTGCAGCAAGGTCACGCCCTGCTTGATGATCGACAGACGCTCGGCACCACGCGGGCCGTCGCTCTCCATGTTTTTCATGCGCTCGAACAGGCGGTCAAATTCCGGGTTGGCGTAATTGGAGGCGTTCTCGCCGCCCTTGGCGACCTTGCCCTCGGCACCGTTGAGCAGGAAGAAAAAATTCTCCGGGTCGGGATAATCGGCGTTCCAGCCCAGGTAATAAAGCTGCACCGCACCCTTGCGGATTTTCTCCTGAAAACGGTTGAAATCGGTCGAGCGAACAACGAGCTGAATATCAAGCTTGGAGAACTGCCGCGTCAGCCAGTCAAGCCGTGATTTATCGCCCATGCCGCCACTCGTCGTATCGAGATTGACCACCAGCGGCTCGCCGGTTTTCGCATCGCGTCCATTCGGCCAACCGGCTTCGGCCAGCAGCTTCTTCGCCGCTTCGATCGGCTTGCGCCGCGCCTGTCCATCGACCCAATCATAGACCACCGGATTCATCCCGGCCTCACCCTCAATGTAACCAAAGATACCGGGCGGCAACGGGCTGTTCGCCGCGATGCCACGCCCGTTCATGAAGATCGAAATGAATTCTTCCTGATCGATGGCGATCGACAGCGCCTGACGCAGCTTTGTGCCGGAATCAGAGAGCGTACCGACCACCGGATCGAGCATATTGAAGCCCATGTAGTAAATCGACGCACGTACGCTGGTCAACAGACGAATGCCCTTGCCGCGCATTTCATCCGATAGCTGCACGTCGCCGCCCACGTTCATGCGCACCGCCTGATCGAAGCTATCCGACGAAATCCCCGACGCATCGAAATAGCCCTGCAGGAATTTATTCCAGTAGGGAATGCTCTCCTTCTCGCGCACGAAGATCGCCTTGTCGATGAACGGCAAAGCCTTGCCGCAATCGGCCAGCAAACCCACAGCCTTGTCCTCGGCTTCACCGGCACAGGGGTAAGCCTCACCGTGGAAATTCGGATTGCGCTCAAGCACCATACGGCTGTTCGGGTTGTTCTGCGTCAGCATGAAGGGGCCGGTACCGACCGGATACCAGTCAAGCGTCAGGTTCTTTTCCGCCATGCCGGGCTGGCTGTAGAAGCGGTCGGCTTCACGCGGTACCGGCGCGAAGAACGGCATGGCCAACCAATAAAGGAATTGCGGATATTTGCCGCGCAGCTTGATACGATAGGTGTGGGAATCAACGCGTGTCACGCCATCGAGTGCGAAGCGGTCGAGATCAAGCCAGGCGTCGGCGGGCATTTCCTTGGCCGCTTTCTGCAGATTCACGCCCAACTCCTTCAGGCCGACAATATGCTCGGCCATCATGCCGAAGATCGGCGAATGCAGGCGCGGATGCGCCAGCCGCTTGATCTCATAGATGTAATCGTCGGCCGTCAGTTCGCGCGTACCGCTCTTCTTGAAGTCGCCAATCCGTTCAATGCCGCGCAGCTTGTCTCGGTCGAGATCAGCATAAACGGCCTTACCCGCCTCATCAACGGCAAAAGCCGGATGCGGCTGGTAACGAATCCCCGATTTGATGCGAATTTCATAAACGCTGTGCGCGATCCTGCTAATCGGCGCATCCGCCGGCAACTCGCGCCCGGCCGCATCGTAATAACGCGGCACCGGCACGGCATCGGCAGCGCCCGGTATCAGCGTATAGGGCCGCTTGAGATAGTGATACTGCAGCGGCGTCTCATAAATCTGCGCCGTAAAGGTGATTTCGTCTTCGGTATAGGACTGTACCGGATCAAGGTGCTTAGGCCGCTCGGAGAACGCCGAATAAAGGATATTCTGCCCGCGCTCGGCAGACGGATACGGGTCGTTCTGCTCGCTGCTGCAGGCGGCAATCAGGAGAAACAACGACAGGCAGGCGGGGCGAAAGAAAAGCATGGGGCGAAGTGTAGCGCGAAGTCGGGTGTTTTGACCCACCGGGACCGCTCTCAAATCACTCAATAAAGAGCTTGTGTGGCAGTATATTGCTGTCACATTTGTGGCATAAAAATAAATCAGGAGGCTGCATGTCCCATTTCCGCGCTTGCTTATCCGCGTTCCTCCTGCTGCTCGCCAGCACAGTCATCCACGCCACTGAACAAGCGCGTGATGCTGTGACCCCACCACCGCGCACGATCGATGACATCACGCGCATGCTTGATCACTACAAGCCGGATCCGGCCCTGGTAGCTCGCTCGCGCGCCGAGGCGGATGCACCGCCTCCAGCCACCGAAGATCGCAGCACTCTGCTCAAGTTTTACTTCATGCGCGGTCTGGCGGCGGAAAAAATCGGCCGCGTCAACCAGACAATTGCCGATCTGCGCAAGGCGACTGAATTTGGTGAAAAAGGCACAGCCAACCACGTGAAAATGCTGCGTGATCTGGCAATAGCTGAATTTTCAGGCGACAGCCTGCTTAGTGCTGTGCGCACTCTGGAAGAAGCATTGAGGCAATCACCGGCAAACCAGTTCGGGCACGCGCTCGCTGCAGAAAGCATGCTGACCCAAGCATTCGTCCTTCTAGGCGATTTTGAAGCGGCAAAGCAGCATCAACGCGCAGCGGAAACCTATTTCTACAAGCTAAAAGGCCTCCCGGGAATTGGTGACTTATCCTATGTCTTTTCCGCCAATGTTGAACGAGCTCAAGCTGAAATCTTCCGATCAGAAGGCCGGTATAGCCAGGCTGAAGGCGCCTATCGCACCGCACTGCACAATGCGGAAAATTACATTCAGCGTATACAAGCTGCAAACTCCGTAGCTGAAGACGACCGACAAAGACTCGATGTATTCCGGAATTACCGAGAGGCGCTAGAACGCTACGTCTCCGAGGCACTATTGGCACAGGGCAAAATTGTCCAAGCAGAGGTTCTTGCCCGACAAGCCTTGAAGCACTCCCTTGAACGTGTCGGCCGTGCCTCCATAGCAACCGCCAGAGGCCTGTCACTCCTCGCCAGTATCATTGCCGAGCAGGGGCGCAACCAGGAGGCGGTTAAGCTGGCTGAAGAATCGCTACGCAGCTGTGAAATGGCCGGCGTCGCACCGGAATCGATACTCATCGCCGACGCGCGACGCGCTTTGGCCGCGGCGCTGGTCGCAGACGGAAAATACAGCGCAGCGATAAAAGTATTTACCGAGCAGCGTGAAGGGCTGAGCAAAGACCCGGAATTGCTCAAAAAATTCGATCGTGGGGACCTCGATTGGGTTTTAGCAATGACGCGCACAGGGGATCAGGCCGGTGCCGAGCGAATGGCCAAGTCGATGCTCGACAATTCGCTTCGCCTCTACGGCGAAAAATCCTTACGCACGGTAACCGTGCGTGCTTTCTACGCGATGACACTTGCGCAGCGTGGCGACAGGGAGGCTGCATTAAAGCTGTTCCAGTCATCCGTGCCGCTTCTACTGGATCAGGCACGAAACGATAGCGAGGCGGAAAGCGGCACGATTAAAGGCCAGCAGCGACTGGTGGCGATCCTTGAAAGCTACCTGAAGTTACTGGCCCAGGGCAGTCAGGCCGGTACTTACATCACAGGAGTCAATGCCGATGAATCCTTCCGCATTGCCGACATCGCGCGTGGCAGTGCTGTACAGCGCGCGCTGACAGCAAGCGCCACGCGCACCAATATCAAAGACCCGAAACTAGCTGATCTGGCGCGCCGTGAGCAAGACACACAACGCCGTGTCAACGCCCTATCTGAACTCCTGACCAAGCTGTTGAGCTCACCGCCAGAGCAGCAATTGCCAAAAATTCAGGCGAAAATGCGTGAGGACATTGAGATTTTGAAGAAAGAACGCGAGACGCTTAAAAAGGACATCGCCGACAAATTCCCGGACTACGCCGAACTGGTCGACCCGCAACCTGCCACGGTCGCGCAAGTCGCCAAAACCCTGCGCGAAGGCGAAGTGCTGCTGGCCTACTACTTCGGCGAAGAGAGTGGCTTTGTCTGGGCGCTGAAAGCCGATGGCAAAGCCGCGTTCACCTCGATTGCCCTGACCCGCAAGGAGCTGTCAAAAGATGTTGGCGCCCTACGCAAAGCGCTTGATCCCGGTGTTTCAAGCATTGAGGATATCCCCGCCTTTGATGTGGGCGCAGCCAACCGTCTTTTCGTAAAACTGATGAAGCCGGTCGAACCGGTGTGGCAGGGGGCCAAGGTGATTCTTGCCGTGCCTCATGCCGAGCTGGGTCAGTTGCCATTCTCCGTTCTGGTGACCGAAGCAATCGCACAACCGGGGAAAAGTGCACAGCCCTTCGCCAACTACCAGAATGTGCCATGGCTGATGCGCAAGGCCGCTATCGCGCAACTGCCCTCGGTCACCGCACTCGCCAGCCTCCGCAAGCAGGCCCCGGATGATGCACAGCGCCGAAACTTCATCGGCTTCGGCGACCCTTTATTCAGCAAGGAGCAGGCAAAAGAGGCCAACGTTCAACTGGCGGCAAGCAGCGTTGCGACACGTGGCGTGCCGCTACGTTTGCGCAACAAGCCGAAGACAACAGGCGTCGATTCGGCTGAACTGGCCTTGTTGCCGAGGTTGCCGGATACCGGCGAGGAAATCCGCGAGATCGCCAGCGTCCTGGGTGCCGAGCCAGATCGCGACATCTTCTTGCAGGAGAAAGCAATCGAGAAAACGGTGATGGAAACCGATATGTCTAACCGGCGCGTCGTCATGTTTGCCACGCACGGTCTCGTGCCAGGAGAACTGAATGGGCTGACGCAACCTGCACTCGCCTTGTCCACACCGGATCTTTCGGACGGCAATGGCGACGGCCTGCTTACCATGGATGAAATCCTCAGCCTGAAGCTCAATGCCGATTGGGTGGTGCTCTCTGCCTGCAACACCGCGGCTGGCGAAGGCTCTGGTTCAGAGGCTGTTTCGGGGCTGGGCCGCGCCTTCTTCTACGCTGGTGCCCGCGCCTTGCTGGTGTCGAACTGGCCGGTTGAAACAGTCGCTGCACGCAAGCTGATGGTCGATCTGTTCCGTCGCCGGGTGGCCGAGCCGACGATGGCAAAATCGGAGGCGTTGCGGCAGGCGATGCTGGCGCTTGCCAGCGGCCCGGGAGCGACTGACGCCAAAACCGGAAAATCGCCTTACAGCTATGCCCACCCGCTGTTCTGGGCACCCTTTGTGGTGGTTGGCGATTGAACAACAAACTTCGTATGACGGTTATGTGAGCGATTGCTGTGAACAAACCCAACAGCCCTCAGACACACCATCGATTTCCTTTATAATAGGCGGGCTCAGCTGTTTCAAACAAAACAACAAACCCAACAAATTCAAGATATGGGAGAACCCATGGGATTCCTCGCAGACAAGCGCATTCTCATCACCGGCCTGCTATCCAAGCATTCAATCGCCTACGGAATCGCCAAAGCCTGCCATCGTGAAGGTGCACAACTGGCCTTTACCTATCAGAACGAACGCTTCGTCGATCGCGTCGGAAAATTTGCGCAGGAATTCGGCAGCACACGCGTCTACCCGTGTGACGTTGCCGAAGACAGCCAGATTGACGCGCTGTTCGTCGAACTCGGTAAGGAATGGGAAGGGCTTGACGGGCTTGTTCATTCAATCGCCTTTGCCCCGAAAGAAGCCATCGAAGGCGATTTTCTCGACGGCATCACGCGCGAGTCTTTCCGCATTGCACACGATGTGTCGTCCTACAGCTACCCGGCGCTGGTCAAGGCTGCACGCCCGCTACTGCTGAAGGGCAACAACGCGGCCGTACTGGCACTGTCCTACCTTGGTGCGGAGCGCACGCTGCCGAACTACAACACCATGGGTCTGGCCAAGGCCAGCCTTGAAGCGGCGACGCGTTATCTGGCCTTTTGCCTCGGGCCACAGGGCATTCGCGCCAATGCAATTTCAGCAGGGCCGATCAAGACGCTGGCGGCCTCCGGCATCGGCAACTTCTCGAAGCTGCTGGCCTACAATGCGCACAACGCACCGCTGCGTCGCAACATCACGATCGACGAAGTCGGTAACGCGGCAGCCTTCATGCTGTCCGATCTAGCCAGCGGCATCACTGCCGAGATCATGTATGTCGATGGCGGCCTCAACACCACGGCGCTCGGCAATCCGGATCCCCTACCCGCCTGATCCTGCCTGACCTCGTCAAGCGACACCACAAAACGACAACGCCGACCGGATGATCCGGTCGGCGTTGTCGTATCTAAAACCCGAAGTACTTACGGGCGTTCTTTGTTTTCCAGCGCTGTCTTGTTGATATCCACCTTGTAGCGTGCGCGCAAGGCGCCCAGATAGGCTGCAAAGTCTTCCTGTGCGACGATTGTGCTGTATTCCCGCTGCAGCATCTTGCGCTGGTTATCGTCCGCTTTTTCCGGCTGGCTTACCTTCATGATCTTGTAGAGCATGTAGTTGCCGCCGCCCACCTCAACGCCCACATAGGCTGGCAGCTTCTGCACATCGGCCTTGAAGATGGCTTGCATGGCGATGGGTGGAACCTGCTTGCCCTGCAGCCTTGAAACGCTCTTCACCAAAGCCCAGCCAGCCTTGTCCTCAGTACCCTTTCGCAGTTCGGCGAGTTTTGCTTCGCCGGTTTGCCTGACGAGAACGGAGGCTTCCTGCGCTTTCAGGCGAGTTTCGATTTCTGCCTTGACACTATCAAAGGGTTTCAGCGCAGCCGGCTTGTGCTCAAGCACACGGGCCGCGAGCAGCGTATTCGGTGCAATTTCAACGGCTTCGGTATTGCGCTTGTTCTTGAGCGAATCCTCCGAGAATAAAGAGGCGATGACCTTCTCGTTACCCAATTGCCCGAGCATTGCAAGAATTTTCGGATTGGGGTTCTTGGGCAACCAGTTGGACTGCTGAATCTTCAGCTTGAATTTTTCAGCCACCGGCTGCAGGCTATCCGACTGCTCGTACACCGTGTTGGTGAAGGCTTCAGCCGTTTCAGCGAACTTGCGCGACGCTGCCTGACGCTTCAGCTCACCCTCGATCTCCGGACGCACCTCTTCCAGCGAACGCTGCTTGCCGGCCTTGATGCCAGTGAGCTTGATGATGTGATAACCGAATTCGGACTGAACGATGGCGGAAATTTCGCCTTCCTTCTGTTTGAATACCGTGTCCTCAAAAGCCTTGACCATCATGCCACGGGCAAAGAAACCCAGATCACCGCCTTTTGCAGCCGAGCCCGGATCCTGCGAGTGCTGTTTGGCCAGCTCGGCAAATTTCGCCGGCGACTTCTGCACTTCCTTGAACACCTCTTCGGCCTTGCTCTTCGCTTTGGATTTGTCGGCACCCGACGCGTCCGAATTGGCCATCAGCAGAATATGGCTGGCGCGACGCTCTTCGGCCTGCTGGTAACGATCTTGATGGCTCTCGTACCAGGCTTTCAGCTCGGCATCGCTGACGGAAATCTGTGCCAGAAGCGCATCAAGCGACAGAACAACATACTCGGCCTTGGCCTGCTCCGGCAGCTCGAATTGCTTCTTGTTGTCATCGTAATATTTTTGCACGCTGGCAGCGTCGATCTTGACCTTGTCGGCAAACTGCTCGGGCGCAATGCGCAACTCGGCAACCTGACGCTCCTCGGACTGAATGCGCAGCATCGCTTCGGCCGACGCATTGGAAACAATGCCGGTATCACCCACCGCGCCGACCAGTTGCTGCAGAATCAGATCCTGACGCAGTTGCGCCTCGAACTGTTGCTGCGTGCTGCCTTGACCGCGTAGCGCCGCTTCGTAACGCGCCATCGAAAACTGACCATTTTCCTGCAATGAGGGAATTTTACTGATGACGTCGCGCAGTAAATCGTCGCCTGCACCGAGCCGCCCCTTTGAAGCCTCAATCAACAGGAGACGCTGATCAACCATTGAGTTGAGCACGGCAAGTCTCGCCTCCGGCGTATTCATTATCTCCGGTTTGAAGTTCGCACCGAGCGACTGGCGCATGCGATCCTGCTGATCGCGCCAGGATTGCTGGAATTGTTGTGCCGTAATTTTCGAGTCGCCCACGCTAGCCAAATCTGCGCCAGTAGCGGCATCACGCATGTAGGAATCGACCCCCCAAAAGGCGAACGGCAAGGTGATCATGGCAAGAAAAACCTGAACGATTTTCTTGTTGTTGCGGACTGCGTCGAACATTTTGATTGCCCGTTAAGCGTGAGAGAACAAATAAAAACTCGAAATAAAAAAGGCGAACTTGCGTTCGCCTTTCGGTAATGGAGGAATGATCGGCATCTGAGCCAACTGAACTACCACTCCAAAACACCACAAACCCATTTTTATTATTGGTGGGTGCTGACGGGCTCGAACCGCCGACATCCAGCTTGTAAGGCTAGCGCTCTACCAACTGAGCTAAGCACCCGTTTTAAATGGCTGAAGCGCAAAGACGTCTAGTTTACAGCATCCTTGAGTCCTTTGCCAGCGCGGAACTTCGGCACCTTGGCGGCCTTGATCTTGATGGTTGCGCCGGTACGCGGGTTACGGCCACTACGAGCAGCGCGTTTACCAACGTAGAAGGTACCAAAACCAACCAGCGTGACCATGCCACCTTTTTTCAACGACGTTTTAACCGCAGCGATCGTCGCATCCAGTGCACGGCCGGCAGCAGCCTTGGAGATTTCAGCAGACTTGGCGATTTGCTCGATCAGTTCAGATTTATTCACGTATGCCCCCTTCGATTGATGATGGAAGAACAGGAAACCCTGCACGTGTTTTATAACAAGGCTCAAAACCTTGTGTCAAGCGGATTCTAGGGGATTTGAAGGCTATTACAGAAGGCACAAAGCATGCCGGAAGACTTGCCTCCGGCATGCTTTGATGATGAATCAATGAGTAAGGATGGTTTGTGCAGAAACGTTCTCGGGTCCGGTGGCAACCGCAGGTGTTGCAACGACGCCCACGAGTGGCTCGGGCGTACGCTCAAGCGCGTGCGCCAGCACTTGATCGATCCATTTCACCGGAATGATTTCGAGCTTGTTCTTGATGTTGTCCGGTATCTCCGCAAGATCCCTGACGTTCTCTTCCGGAATCAGCACCCGGCTCAAACCGCCACGTACCGCCGCCAGCAGCTTTTCCTTCAGACCGCCAATCGGCAGCACTTCACCACGCAAGGTAATTTCGCCGGTCATCGCCACATCGCAACACACCGGAATGCCGGTCAACACCGAGACCAGTGCGGTGCAGATTCCAACGCCCGCCGACGGGCCATCCTTCGGAATCGCGCCTTCCGGCAAGTGAATGTGAATATCGCTCTTCTGGTAAAAATCGTCGTCGATGCCCAATGACTGGGCACGCTTGCGCACCACCGACAGCGCAGCCTGAATCGACTCCTGCATGACCTCGCCCAGCTTGCCGGTGGTGATTGTCTTGCCCTTGCCGGGCAGCACAACCGACTCGATGGTGAGCAACTCGCCGCCTACTTCGGTCCACGCCAGACCGGTCACCTGACCGACCTGATTCTCACGCTCGGCCATGCCGTAACTGTAGCGGCGAACACCAAGGAATTTATCGAGATTGCGTGCTGTCACCGCCAGTTTCGTCTGATTCTTCTTGAGCAACAGCGTCTTCACTACCTTGCGACAGATCTTCGAGATATCCCGTTCAAGCGCGCGCACACCGGCCTCGCGTGTGTAATAGCGAACGATATCGCGCAGCGCACTCTCGGCCACCGTCAGTTCGGTCTTCTTCAGACCGTTGGCCTTCAACTGTTTGGGCAAAAGGTAGCGTTGAGCGATGTTAACTTTCTCGTCCTCGGTGTAACCGGAAAGACGAATTACCTCCATGCGATCAAGCAGCGGTGCCGGGATATTCAGCGTATTGGCCGTTGCCACGAACATCACTTCCGAGAGGTCGTATTCGACTTCGACATAGTGATCGACGAAGGTCGAATTCTGTTCCGGGTCGAGTACTTCGAGCAGCGCCGAACTCGGATCGCCACGGAAATCCTGACCAAGCTTGTCGACTTCATCGAGCAGGAAGAGCGGGTTCTTCACCGCAACCTTGGTCATGTTCTGCAGGATCTTGCCCGGCATCGAACCAATGTACGTACGACGATGCCCGCGAATTTCAGCTTCATCACGCACACCACCAAGGCTCATGCGAACAAACTTGCGACCGGTCGCGTGTGCAATCGACTGCCCGAGCGAGGTCTTGCCAACACCCGGAGGGCCGACGAGGCAAAGAATCGGCGCCTTCAAACGATCGACGCGCTGTTGCACGGCAAGATATTCAAGGATGCGTTCCTTGACCTTCTCCAGACCCCAGTGATCCTTGTCGAGGATTTTTCCGGCCTCGGCCAGATCCTTGCTGATCCGCGTTTTCTTGCGCCACGGCAGACCGATCAACGTCTCGATGAAATTGCGTACGACCGTGGCTTCTGCCGACATCGGCGACATCAGCTTGAGCTTCTTGAGTTCTGCCTGCGCCTTGGCAATACCTTCCTTGCTCATGCCGGCGTCTTTGATCTTCTTCTCGATGTCATCAAGATCGGCGCCATCTTCACCTTCGCCGAGTTCTTTCTGAATCGCCTTGACCTGCTCGTTCAGGTAGTACTCGCGCTGGCTCTTCTCCATCTGCCGCTTGACGCGGCCACGGATACGCTTTTCGACCTGCAGGATGTCAATTTCGGTTTCGAGTTGCGAAAGCAGGCGCTCGATGCGCGCGCGGATCTCGAACATTTCGAGAATTTCCTGCTTCTGCTCAAGCTTGAGCGGCAGGTGGGCGGCAATCGTATCGGCCAGACGTCCAGCCTCTTCAATACCGGCGATCGAGGTCAGTATTTCCGGCGGAATCTTTTTGTTCAGTTTGACGTACTGATCGAACTGCGCGATCACCGCACGACGCAGAGCCTCGACTTCGTGATCGAGTCCATCTTCGGCAGCGACCGGCCGTGCCTGCGCAGTAAACATCGTTTCCTGCGCCTGAATCGATTCGACATGCGCACGCTGCGTACCTTCAACGAGCACCTTCACGGTACCGTCAGGCAACTTGAGCATCTGCAGGATATTGGCGATACAACCGATGGCATAGAGATCTTCAGCTTCCGGATCATCTTTCGCGGCTGATTTCTGGGCAACCAGCAGAATGCTTTTGCCGGCCTCCATCGCCACTTCCAACGCCTTGATCGATTTCGGCCGCCCGACGAACAGCGGAATCACCATGTGCGGAAAGACGACGACATCGCGTAGCGGCAACAACG
Organism: Rhodocyclaceae bacterium; assembly: GCA_044344385.1. GTDB lineage: Bacteria > Pseudomonadota > Gammaproteobacteria > Burkholderiales > Rhodocyclaceae > CAJBIL01. Next base: position 16,168 of record JBIJCY010000017.1, read on the forward strand.
GCAGCTCAACAGACTCAGTCGCAGACAGATTGGAATTCACAGAATTCGTAGACATCAATGGTGCCCTATAGGTAAGCGTTCAAGCCCCGAGATGGGGGCTTGAACCGGTATTTCAAGCTGCTTTGGCAGCAGCAACGCGTTCAGTTGGCGCCAGAAACCTTTGGCTGATCTGCGTAGATCAGTATCGGCTGGGCGTCGCCGCTGATCATGTTTTCGTCGATAACGACCTTTGAGACATTCTCCATGCCCGGAAGTTCGTACATGGTGTCAAGCAGCACGGATTCAAGGATGGAACGCAGGCCACGCGCACCTGTTTTGCGTTCAAGCGCTCTTTTGGCAATAGCGGTCATCGCCGCCGGGCGAATTTCCAGTTCAACGCCCTCCATTGAGAAGAGCTTCTGGTACTGCTTGACCAGCGCGTTCTTTGGCTCGATCAGAATTTGCACCAGCGCCGCAGCCGACAATTCTTCGAGCGTTGCCACCACCGGCAGACGACCGATCAGCTCCGGAATCAAACCGAACTTGATCAGATCTTCAGGCTCGACGCTGCGCAACACTTCGCCGATCGCTTTTTTGTTGTCCTTGCTCTTTACTTCGGCGCCGAAACCGATACCACCTCTTTCGGAGCGATAACGAATCACCTTTTCCAGGCCGTCAAAAGCACCGCCACAAACGAACAGGATGTTGGTCGTATCGACCTGCACAAAATCCTGATTCGGATGCTTGCGGCCACCCTGCGGCGGCACCGAGGCAACCGTGCCTTCGATCAGCTTGAGCAGCGCCTGCTGTACGCCCTCACCCGACACGTCACGGGTGATCGACGGGTTATCCGACTTGCGCGAAATCTTGTCGATTTCATCGATATAAACGATGCCCTGCTGCGCCTTGGTAACGTCGTAGTCACATTTTTGCAGCAGCTTCTGGATGATGTTCTCGACGTCTTCGCCGACGTAGCCGGCTTCGGTCAGCGTTGTCGCATCGGCCATCACAAAAGGCACGTTAAGCAGGCGGGCGAGCGTCTGCGCAAGCAATGTCTTGCCGGAACCGGTCGGACCAATGAGCAGAATGTTGCTCTTGGCAAGTTCGATCTCGTCGCTGCCCTTGCTATGGTGACGCAGGCGTTTGTAGTGGTTATAAACGGCCACTGACAAAATGCGCTTGGCCGGATCCTGCCCGATCACGTATTGATCGAGAATCGTGCAGATCTCCTTCGGCGTCGGCAGATCGTTCTTAACGCCCTTGACGCCCTGATCGCCGGCGATCTCGTCGCGAACAATGTCGTTACAAAGCTCGATGCACTCGTCGCAGATAAACACCGACGGGCCGGCAATAAGCTTCTTCACTTCATGCTGGCTCTTGCCGCAGAACGAGCAGTAGAGCAATTTTTCGCTGCCGCTTTTCTTTTCCGACATCTCGGCCTACCTCATTTCATGTGGCGACAGTTTCTACGCTTGGGTCAAATTCAAAATCAAACTCGCAGTTAAAGTGTCTCGCGATTGACCAAAACCTTGTCGATCAAACCGTATTCTGCCGCTTCCTGCGATGAAAGGAAATTGTCACGGTCGGTATCACGTTCAATCCGATCGATCGGCTGCCCAGTGTGATGTGCCATGATCTCATTTAGTTTAGCTCGTAATGAGAGAATTTCCTTGGCGTGAATGGCAATATCCGAGGCCTGCCCCTGAAAACCACCCATCGGCTGGTGAATCATGATGCGCGAATTGGGCAGCGCAAAGCGTTTTCCCTTGGTTCCGGCGGTCAGCAGGAATGCGCCCATCGAGCAGGCCTGCCCCATGCACAGCGTCGACACATCGGGCTTGATGAACTGCATGGTGTCGTAAATCGACATCCCGGCAGTCACCGAGCCACCCGGCGAGTTGATATAGAAGGAAATATCCTTATCCGGATTCTCGGCTTCGAGGAAAAGAAGCTGCGCGACGACCAGATTGGCGGTGAGGTCATTGACCGGGCCGACCAGGAAAATAACGCGCTCCTTGAGCAGGCGCGAATAAATGTCGTACGCCCGCTCGCCGCGACCACTCTGCTCGATCACCATCGGGACCATGCCTAGCGCCTGCGGATTCCAGCTGCTTTCGGATTCAATACGATCAAAGTTCATGTCAGCTCCTCTGTTTCCGGATTAAGGCTTGATGCTTGCTCAGGACTTCTGGCCCATCAGCTCGTCGAAGGCAACGGCCTTGTCAACGACCTTGGCAGTAGCCAGCGCCCAGGAAACCACGTTGTCTTCGATCGCCACGCCCTCAATTTCGGCAAGACGCTGCGGCTGAGCATAGTACCAGCGCACAACTTCTTCAGGATGCTCGTAGCTCTCGGCCGACTCTTCAACGATGGCCTTCACCTGATCCGACTTGGCGTGCAGTTCATTGACCTTGACCAGCTCCGCCAGAATCAGACCGAGGCTGACGCGCCGCTTGGCCTGATCGGCAAACCATTCCGGCTGCATCGGGAAATCCTTGACCTTCATGCCGCGCTGTTCCATGTCTTGACGCGCCATCTGAATCAGGCGCTCGATTTCCATCTCGACCAGCGCATTCGGCACGTCGATCGGATTGGCCTTGAGCAGACCATCCATCACCTGATCCTTGATCTTCGCCTGCAGGCGTTTCTTCACTTCACGGCGAAGATTGGTTTCGATCTCGAGGCGCATCTTCGCGATGTCGCCATCTTCAACGCCCAGCGCCTTGGAAAACTCGGCGTCCAGTTCCGGCAACACCGGCTCGGAAACGCTCTTGACGGTAATGTCAAAGGTCACGGCCTGACCTGCCAGATCCTTGGCGAAATAGTCTTCCGGGAAAGTCATGTCGAAAGACTTGGCTTCGCCAGCTTTCAGACCGATCACGGCATTTTCAAAATCAGCCAGCATGGCGCCTTCACCCAGAACAAACGGATAATCATTTGCCTGGCCGCCCTGGAAAGGCTCGCCACCCTTCTTGCCGAGGAAATCGATCACCACGCGATCGCTCTTGGCGGCTGCACGTTCAACCGGTTCATGCTTGACACGCTGCTTGCGCAGGATTTCGATCGTATTGTCGATTTCGGCGGCGCCCACTTCAAGAACCGGACGCTCGATCTCAACGACACTCAGATCGCCCAGCTTGATCTCGGGATAGACCTCAAAAACTGCGGAAAACTCGATATGCGTGGTGTTTTCACTGGTTTTCGGTTCGATTTTCGGATAGCCGGCGATACGCAATTGCTGCGCCTTCACCGCTTCACCAAACGCGCGATCGAGGGCATCGTTCAGCGCTTCGTGGCGGGCCTGCTCGCCATACTGCTGCTTGACCATGCTGGCCGGCACCTTGCCCGGGCGGAAACCCGGCACTTTGACGTTCTTTCCCATGCGCTTCAGGCGCTGATCGACGTCCTTGTCGAGATCGGCGATGGGCACGAGAAGATCCAGGCGACGCTCGAGGGCGTTGGTGGCTTGTACGTTGGTGCTTGCGGCGTTCGTTTCCATTAAAAATCCTTGAAGTCCAGTGAATGCGGGCTGAAACTGAATTAATTCGTGGTGCGAGAGAAGGGAGTCGAACCCCCACGCCTTGCGGCGCTGGAACCTAAATCCAGTGCGTCTACCAATTCCGCCACTCTCGCGCTGAATCGGCCATTTTACCCGAGATAACCCTATACTGTCAGCCGCCTGAATGCTTTAACACCGTTTTGTGTATCACCAATCGCCCACCGCCCGCTAGCCGCAAACTCCGCGAACCCTGCGATGCCCGTTGACCACTACGAAAACTTCCCCGTCGCCTCGGTTCTCCTGCCCAAACGGCTACGCCGGCCGATCGAGGCCATCTATCGCTTCGCACGCGGCGCCGATGACATTGCCGATGAGGGTGATGCAAACAACGAGGAGCGCCTGCAGGGACTTACAGCCTACAACAGCGAGCTGGATCGCATCGCTCAGGGGCAAGTGCCGGTCGATCCTGCCTTCAATGAACTGGCCTGCGTCATTGCTGAATGGCAACTGCCGCTGCAACTATTTCGCGACCTGCTCGACGCCTTTGCGCAGGATATCGTCAAAAAACGCTACGCCGATTTTCCAGAACTCCTCGACTACTGCCGGCGCTCGGCCAATCCGGTCGGTCGCCTGCTGTTGCACCTGGTGGACCGCGCCAGCGAAGAGAACCTTCGCCGTTCGGACTGCATCTGCAGCACCCTGCAGCTAATCAATTTCTGGCAGGACATCGAT